>NZ_CAKVZK010000021.1:0-46686 GCF_934835585.1 Clostridium sp. AF02-29
GGAGATGAGAAAGGAACGTATTACGGGCGTGTATTTCAGGACAGCGACCTGGCGAAATGGCTGGAGGCGGTGGCGTACTCGCTGACCGTCGAGGCAAATCCAGAGCTGGAGGCGCGTGCCGATGCGATCATCGACCTGATCGGACGGGCGCAGCAGCCGGACGGCTACCTGGATACCTATTTCATTGCGGCGGAGCCGGAACATAAGTGGCAGAACCTGACGGACTGCCATGAGATGTACTGTGCCGGACATATGACGGAGGCAGGCGTCGCATACTATCAGGCGACGGGAAAGACGAAGCTTTTAGATATCTGTTGCAAGCTGTGCGATCATATCGATCGGCGGTTCGGACGGGAAGCAGGCAAAGTAACCGGCATTCCGGGACATGAGGAGATCGAGCTGGCGCTGATGCGGCTTTATCAGGCAACCGGGGAAGAGAGATACCGGAAGCTGGCGGCATATTTTATCGATGAGCGCGGACGGGATCCGGAGTTCTTCCATAAAGAAGCGGCGGCTAGAAGCTGGAGCCGCACCGATTACATGGACAAGCAGCCGCCGTCCTACATGCAGAACCACAAGCCGGTGCGTGAGCAGGATACGGTGGAAGGACACGCGGTCCGTTGTATGTATCTTCTGACGGCGGCGGCAAACCTGGCAGCGCAGAATCACGATGAGGCGCTGATGGCAGCCTGCCGGAAGATGTGGGACAACATGGTAGACCGGCGGATGTACATAACGGGTGGAATCGGTTCCACTTATTACGGCGAGGCATTTACCGTGGATTATGATTTGCCGAATGATACCGCTTACGCGGAAACGTGTGCGGCGGTGGGGGTCTGCTTCTTCGCGAAACAGATGCTGGAGGCGGATCCGGACGCGCGGTATGCAGATATTCTGGAGCGGGAGATTTACAACGGAACCATCAGCGGCATGCAGTTAGACGGAACGAAATTCTTTTATATCAATCAGCTTGAAGCCAATCCGGGCATGCCGACCAACGCATATGGCGAAGAAGAATACACACCGGAGCGGATCGGCTGGTATGACTGTGCATGCTGTCCTCCGAACCTGGCGCGTCTGATGACCTCACTTGGTTCCTATGTATGGTCTTCAAGTGAAGATACGATCTATTCCCACCTGTTTGTCGGGGGAACGGCTTCCTTTGAAACAGCGGGCGGCGTGAAGATAGCGCTTACATCGAAATATCCGTGGAACGGCTCCGTTACCTACACGGTAGAACCGGAGCAGGCGGGAGCAGAATTTACTTTGGCAGTCCGTTATCCGGGCTGGTGCCATCAGATGCAGGTGAAGGTCAATGGCATACCGGTTTCCGGGGCAGTCAAGACAGACAAGGGCTACTGGATGATCCAGAGAAGCTGGCAGCCTGGTGATACGGTTTCCTGCGAGATGGAGATGGAGCCGGAGCGGGTCTATGCACACCCGATGGTGCGGGCGGATGCCGGATGCGTGGCACTCAGACGCGGACCAATCATCTACACCTTTGAGGGCGTGGACAACGGAGAGGATCTTCAGACACTGCGGATTCCGCGGGAGGCGAAGATTGAAGCGCTTCCGTATCAGGCGGATCTGCTGGAAGGTATCGTGGCGCTGCGCGTGACGGGCTGCCGGAAGAAAGCGGCGGTTAATCCGGCGCTTTATGCAGAAGATGCGGCACCGGAAGACATGGTAACCCTGCAGGCAATTCCGTACTATGCATGGTGCAACCGCGGCATGACGCATATGCGCGTGTGGATGCAGGAATAGAGAGATAAAACCGTTTGTCTTATTTTATACTTCGGAGTTGAAAGAATATCCGGGCTATAAGAGAAGGAGAGAGACGTATTATATAAGAAAGAAGGGAGTACGGACATGAAGAAATATATCGGAAAACGTATCATGATTTCTCTTGTCACGCTTCTGATCATCATCCTGGTACTTTTTATGCTGCTGCAGCTGATGCCGGGATCTCCGTTCAACGATGAAAAGCTGACCGCGGATCAGATTGCGATGATGTCGAAGAAATATGGACTGGACAAACCGTTGATCGTACAGTTTTTCACGTATGTGAAGAACCTGCTGCAAGGCGATTTTGGTGTATCGTATGTTATCTCCAAGGATACCTCCATCTCGGTTCTGTTAAAGAACCGTGTGCCGGTCAGCTTTGGAATCGGACTGGAGGCAGTTTCCTTCGGTGCGGTAGTCGGACTGATTTTAGGTATTCTGGCAGCGCTCAAGAAAAATAGCTGGCTTGATACCATCTGTACTGTGATTTCAGTTCTGGGCGTCAGCCTTCCGTCCTATGTTTTTGCATTGGTTATGGCATATTTCATCGGCTACAAGGCACAGTGGCTGCCGCTTCTGTTTGACGGCAAGAAGTTCTTCGCATCGTCGATCATGCCGATGCTGGCGCTGTCGATGTTTACGGTAGCGACGGTGGCTCGATTTACGAGAACCTCCCTTCTGGAGGTGCTGGACAGCGACTACATGCTGCTTGCAGAGAGCAAGGGAATCACGGGACGCCCGCTTCTGGTGCGCCATGCACTTCGAAACGCGCTGATCCCGATCATTACGGTACTGGCGCCGCTGGTTGTCGATCTGATGATTGGTTCCCTGGTTATCGAGAAGATCTTCTCGATTCCGGGCATCGGAAGTTTAATGATTGCAGCGATTCAGTCCAACGATTACAACGTGACGATTTCGCTGGCATTTATCTACAGTGTCATGTACATTGTCCTGATGCTGGTGGTTGACGTCCTGTACGGAATTATCGACCCGAGAATCCGTCTGGCGAAGAAATCGGATTGAGAGGTGATGGCATGAAAAAACGGAGTGACGAAAAGACAGATGAGAAAATGACAGGCGGGGATGCGGCTTCCGTTCGGGAGCATGTGTTATCACCCGAAGAATATTTAAGCCAGATCGAATTTCTGGACGATGATTTTGAATTCCAGCACAAAGACGGCTTTGAACATGTCGATACAAACTTTGCAAGCCAGAGCTACTGGAAAGAGGCAATTGCACGGTTTAAGAAAAATAAGGGCGCAATGTTCAGCTTTGTCTGTATTCTGTTTCTGATTGTGATGGCGCTTGTCGGACCTCACATGAACCAGTTTACCTACGATCAGCAGATTATTACCAACCAGAACATGGCGCCGAGAGTGCCGGGGCTGGAAAATATGGGTATCTTAGATGGTTCTGAGACGATCCGTACATCTACCGGAAGCAAAGAAATCAACTATTATGAAAGCAACAGTCTGACCGATACCTACTATTGGTTTGGTTCCGATTCGCTGGGACGCGACCTCTGGACCAGGACCTGGAGCGGAACGCGGATCAGCCTCTATGTAGCGGTTCTGGCGGTATTCATCGACCTTGCGTTTGGTCTGACGTATGGACTTGTATCCGGATATTTCGGCGGAAAAGTCGATATGATCATGCAGCGTATCGTCGAGATACTAAACAGTATTCCGTACCTGATCACGGTTACCCTGCTTTTGTTAGTCATGAAACCGGGACTTATGTCCATCACGTTCGCCCTGATGTTTTCCGGGTGGCTGGGCATGAGCCGAATCGCCCGCGCGGAGGTCTTAAAGCTGAAAGAGCAGGAATATGTGCTTGCTTCCCGGACGCTGGGAGCAAAGAGTTTCCGCATTATTTTCAAAGAGATTTTACCAAATATTTTTGGTCCTCTGATTACACAGACGATGTTCTCGATCCCGCATGCGATCTTTACCGAGGCATTCTTAGCCTTTATTGGCCTGGGTGTGCCGGAGCCGATGGCTTCGCTGGGTTCCCTGATTTCGAGTGGATATCAGAACTTTACAAGCCATCCGTACATGATCGTGTTCCCGTTAATTGTCATGGGACTTCTGATGCTGTGCTTTAACATGCTGGCGGATGGTCTGCGTGATGCATTGGATCCGAAGATGAAGGATATGTAGGAGGAAATGGCATGGAGAAAAAAGAAGAAATTTTACGAGTGCGGAATCTGGACATTTCCTTCGAGACGACAGCCGGAGTGGTCAATGCCGTCCGGGGCGTCAACCTGACGGTAAACCGGGGCGAGACGGTTGCAATCGTTGGGGAATCCGGTTCCGGTAAATCGGTTTCTGCGAAGGCGATCATGGGAATCCTGGCAAAGAACGGAACGATCGACCGCGGACAGATCGCATTTTCATATTACCGTAACCCGGAGGAACGGGTCACCAGAGAAATTCTGCAGATGAAAAAAGAGGAAATCCGCCGCCATATCAACGGAAAACGGATCGCGATGGTTTTCCAGGATCCGATGACCTCCTTAAACCCGCTGATGCCGGTTGGGAAACAGATCATGGAAGGCATGATCTGGCATTACCATACACCGAAGGAAGAGGCATATA
Source organism: Clostridium sp. AF02-29 (assembly GCF_934835585.1). NCBI lineage: Bacteria > Bacillati > Bacillota > Clostridia > Eubacteriales > Clostridiaceae > Clostridium > Clostridium sp. AF02-29. Next base: position 4,380 of record NZ_CAKVZK010000021.1, read on the forward strand.
AGAAGGCGCTGGAGCTGATGAAGCTGGTCGGCATCACCGATGCGGAGAAGCGAATCAAAAACTATCCGCACCAGCTCTCCGGTGGTATGCGCCAGAGAATCGTCATTGCCATCGCACTGGCGTACGATCCGGAACTTTTAATCTGCGACGAGCCGACGACGGCGCTGGATGTTACGATTCAGTCGAAGATTCTGGAGCTGATTCAGGAGATTCAGAAAAAACGGCAGCTGTCGGTTATCTATATCACGCACGATCTGGGCGTCGTTGCGAAGGTTGCCGATTATGTCAACGTCATGTATGCAGGCAAGATCGTCGAGAGCGGCACGGTCGAGGATGTATTCTACGATCCGCGCCACCCGTACACATGGGGACTTCTCTCCGCGATGCCAGATCTGGGAACGGACGACGAACGTCTTTACACAATCCCGGGCAGCCCGCCAAACCTGCTTCACAAGGTAACGGGCGATGCGTTTGCACCGCGGAATAAATATGCGTTAAACATTGACAGTCGTCTGGAGCCGCCGATGTTCAAGATATCGGAGACACACAGCGCCGCGACATGGCTGCTGCATCCGAAGGCGCCGAAGGTCGATATGCCGCCGGAGCTTCAGGATCGAATTGAGAGAATGAAGAAAGAGGGGGGAATCGCATGAGTACAGTGACAGAGACAAACAAAAAGCCCCTTCTGGAAGTAAAAGGACTCAAGCAATACTTTCCGGTCAGCCGGAAATTTACCGTAAAAGCGGTTGAGGATGTCAGTTTTTATATCAATCCGGGCGAGACCTATGGTCTTGTGGGGGAATCCGGATCGGGAAAGACGACGATCGGGCGGGCGCTGATCCGCCTCTACGATCCGACCGCAGGACAAATTACCTTTGACGGAATGGATATTTCCGGAAAAATGAGCCGCCAGACAGAGGCGAGACTCAGAAGTGATATGCAGATGATTTTCCAGGATCCGATGGCATGTTTAAATCCGCGCCAGAAAGTAGCGGATATCATTGCACAGGGGCTGGATATCCATCACCGGTACCATTCCCAGAAAGAGCGGACCGAGATGGTGGCAGACATCCTCCACAAGGTAGGTCTGGCGCCGGAACATGCAAACCGGTACCCGCATCAGTTTTCCGGTGGTCAGCGGCAGCGTGTCGGCATCGCCCGGGCGCTTGTCATGAACCCGAAGCTGATCATTGCCGATGAGTGTATCTCGGCGCTCGATATGTCCATTCAGGCGCAGGTTGTCAACCTGATGAAGGACATCCAGGACGAGACGGGGCTTGCATATCTCTTCATCGCCCACGACCTCTCGATGGTTAAATATATTTCCGACCGCATCGGCGTTCTTCATCTGGGCTACCTTCTGGAGACGGGCACGACGGAGGAGATCTTCTCCCATCCGGTACATCCGTACACCCGAAGCCTGATTTCGGCGATCCCGAACCCGAACCCGGTGGTAGAGCGCAGCCGGATTGCACTGCACTATGATTATAAGACGAGCGGTCTGGATTACGGCGCAGGTACGATGCATCAGATTGAGGGCACACATTTTGTGCGCGGAACCGATGCAGATTTGGAAAAATGGGTGTAGATTTAAAAGAAAGCCGATGCATTCCGGCACAAAATCAACCATAATAAATGTGATAAAATGACCTGTTTAGCGGGTGATTTTATAGATGAGCCGAACCAGCAGACAACTGAGGATAGACAGCCGGGACCAGGAAATGCAGCATGAAACGGGAATGGTTTGGTTTTATTAAAAAAACAAAAAAGGAGGAAGTATTATGAAGCTAAGAAAAGTAATGGCGTGGACGCTGGCTTCTGCCATGTTTGCTGGACTTTTGGCAGGCTGCGGCGGCTCGACCCAGACAACAGAGACAGCAGCGGCTGAATCTGGAAGCGAAGAGGGCGGCAGCTCGGCTGAGGGCGGAAAGGTGCTTCGCTATCAGGCAAGCACTCTGGTAGACTCCCTGGATCCGGCACTTTCCAACGACTACACATCCAGTGGTGTTATCTCCCAGTTTATGATGGGTCTGATGACCAAGGATGAGTCAGGAGCTCCGGTTTACGGCGTGGCGGAGAGTGAGGAGAAGTCCGAGGATGGTCTGACCCTGACCTTCAAGATCCGTGACGACGCAAAATGGTCCAACGGCGATCCGGTAACGGCAAACGATTTCGTTTACGCATGGAGACGAGTAGCCGATCCGGCAACTGCAAGTGATTACCAGTTCTTTATCACAACTGCCTGCATCGCAAATGCAGAAGAGGTAACAACAGGTGAAAAACCGGTTGAGGAACTGGGTGTAGAGGCAGCGGACGATAAGACATTAGTCGTAACTTTAAGCTCCCCGTGTGCTATCTTTGATTACCTGATGGCATCCGGCGCATGCTTCCTGCCTTTAAATCAGAAATTTGTAGAGAGCTGCGGCGGCAACTTTGCAACTTCCGCAGACACCCTGTTAGCAGATGGCCCGTTCAAGGTATCTTCCTATGAGCCGTCTGCCATGAAGGTAGAATTAGTAAAGAATGATCAGTTCTTCGGTGCATCCGATGTGAAACTGGACGGCGTTGAGTTCTCGATCATTACCGACAGCCAGACAGCAGCCCTTTCCTTTGAGAATGGCGATCTGGACGTTGTAACCTTAAGCGGCAACCTGGTAGAGCAGTATGAGGATGATCCGAGATTCTCCACCAGAAGTGACGGTTACAACTGGTATCTGACCCCGAACATGAAGAAAGAAGGGCTTGACAATGTAAATATCCGTAAGGCACTGGCAAAATCGTATGACAAAGAAGCGATCACAACCCGTGTTCTGAAAGATGGTTCCACACCGATGGATTACTTCGTACCGCAGGGCCTTGCAACCAATGAAAAGGGCGAAGATTTCCGTGAGGCAGCAGGCAGCGCATACGACAGCTGGACCTACGATGTAGAGGCAGCAAAAGAGCTGTGGAAGACAGGCCTTAGCGAGCTTGGCAAAGATTCCTTATCCTTCACTTTAATGTGCGAAGATACTGATTCTGCACAGGCTGTTGCACAGTTCTTACAGAGCGAGTGGCAGAACAACCTGCCGGGTCTGACCATCGAACTTCAGGTACTTCCGAAGAAAGCCCGTCTGGAATACATGCAGAAAGGTGAATATGATATCGGTCTTACCCGCTGGGGTCCGGACTACGCAGATCCGATGACTGATCTGGATATGTGGATAACCGGCAGCTCCACCAACTACTCCCAGTTCTCTGATGCAGACTACGATGCAACCATCCAGTCCGCAAAGAAGGGCGATCTGGCACTCGACCAGGATGCTCGTTGGGAAGCTTTAGTTGGCTGTGAGAAGACGCTGGCAGATCAGTGTGTTCTGTTCCCGATTTACGGACAGTCTGTAGCCGTTATGACCAATCCGGATGTAAGCGGTATCCAGTACTACTCCGTAGGACTTCCTTATCTGTTCATCAATGTAGATAAAAAGTAATAAATAAAAACAGATGGATCAAAATCTGAAATGATTTTAGATTCGAAGCGGACCGCAGAGTGAGAAAATGTACCCTGCGGTTCGCTTTTTTTGTTATTTTATGGCATTTTCGCTGTCAAATTGCAGCCTGCTTGTAACGGTTCACAGGTAGGAATTTTCTGAACTGAAAATTCCGTACGATACAGTAAGGGATGATTTACACGAATCGGAAATGATGATACAATCATAGAAATAGTACAGAGTATTGAGGTGGAAAAATGGCAGGGAAAAAACGAAACAGCAGCTTTGAAATACTGACAGCCATGCAGGACTTAAACACCCCGGCGGGAGCACTCCAGCTGGCGCAGATCCTGCATCTTCCGTCCGCCAGCATCGGGCGGGAGCTTCTGGAGCTGGAGAAAGCAGGGCTGCTTGTCAAGGTGCAGAACAAGGGGCGGATCCTGACGCCGCAGGGCGAACGCTTTCTGGAAGAAGAACGGTCACGCCGGGAGAAGATGAAGGCGGCGAATGAGCTTATCGAGGCGGCGTCGATGGAGACAGAAAGCGGGCTGGAGGATATTCTTTTGGTGCGGAAACTCCTGGAGGGATATGCGGCGGAGGCATGTGCAGAGCAGATTGAGCCGAAGGGACTTCAGAAATTAAAAGATCTGCAGGCAGACTATCTCTATGCAATCCGCCATGGAAGGGCGGGAAGCGAGGAAGATCTGGCGTTCCATCTGAAGATCGCGCATCTCTCAGGCAGCCCGTCTATCCTGCGGATGTTAAAGCTCATCCTGACCGACCAGGACGCTTATGCGCGCTTCAATCAGGCAGCAGTCCGTTCTGACGAAGTCCGGGAAAATGAACACGAAAGCCTTCTGACAGCGATTGAAGCCGGAGACGGGGCGCTGGCGCGCCGGGAGATGGAGCGGCATCTGGAGCATGTAGGGGAGAACCTGCAGGCGTATTTTGCGGGGAGAAAGTAGGATTTGTACGGATTATAAATAAGAAAAAATTTATGCAAATCACATCTTCGATGCGGAAGCTGTATGTGCATGAATTCTGTTTTTAAATATGCTTGCGTTATCTGAAATAAAAAATAATGGTCTGCAGAATAAAATTTAAAACAGAAAAAGAAAATGAAAAAAAGATACTTAAAAATGTGAGGATTTATAGCGGATAAATAACAGATATTCATGTTTGATTATGAATCAAAAAGATATAAAATTCATATAAATGAAATTAAAGCGAACAAAATTCATGTTTAAACAAATAAAGATGAAAAATTATGAAAGAGTGAGGAGCGTTATTTTTTAAAAAAATACTCGATTAAATAGTGGAAAGGAAGAATACAAATCTTCAAATAATACAACATTTGAACGGAAGTTATGCTGAAATTCTGTAAGTAAACAGATATTACAAGGGTAAAATAGCATGTTGAAAATCCCGTATTGAGGTAAAATAAGGGGCGAACAAGTGTCTTGTCGATGTAAAAAATTTCAAAATTATGAAAAATGAGATTGACTTTCGATGAAAAGCAGAGTACCATAGAGGTATCAAAACCAAAATAGAAACAATCTGTTTTTCGAGCCGAAATTGCTAAGCGGGAAACCGTATGCAGTCAGGCCAATGGGTACATCTGGAAATGGAAGTGCCTTCCGCATTTGAAAAGAAAGAGAGATTCGCTTTACATCGATGGATACGGGAAGCTGTCAGGCTTCTTGTATAGATAGGGTATATATGTGCTGGCAGATAGGTATAGATATAGGTGTATCCATATCTATAGGTGCAGATGTATATACAAACTCGGATACGTTAGGCGGTACTGTCTTTTCAGAGGCGGTGCCGCTTTTCTTTTTGTGTTTCTAAGAACAGGAGGTGCGGATGGAGCCGGATATTAAAAAACTGAACCAGTTGCTTTTATCGGGAAGCTGCTGCAGTCAGGCACTTGTTTCGCTGGGACTTACCCTTAAGGGCGAGGAGAACCCGAGCCTTCTGAAGGCATCTGCATCACTTTGCCTGGGAGTCAGAAGCGGGCTGACCTGCGGAGCTTTGACCGGTGCGGCGATGATGATGGCGCTCTTTGAGCCGGAAGCGGCATACAGCGAGATGATACCGGAACTGGCAGACTGGTTTCAGGAAAACTATGGTGAAATCTATGGAGGAAGTGATTGCCGTTCGATTTTAGGAGATAACATGGCCAACAAGGCACTTCGGTGTCCCCAGGTGGTAGAGAATACCTACCGCAAGGCCAGAGAACTTCTGGAAGACTATGGCGTGGATCTGGCGGATCTGGCAGAGATGCTGGAAAACGCGGATGACTAAGGAATCGTAAGTGTTAGGTATGATGCGGAAGGATAGTCGGAAGCATCAGGGCTCTATTTATTTTAAAGAAGGAGGACTAAACAGCATGAAATTAAGAAAAATGATGTTGAACATCAACGGTGTGGATCGTATGTTTATGTGCGATCCGGAAAACGATAAACTGTCAGATGTTCTGCGCCGGATCGGTCTGACCGGTGTTAAGGTTGGATGTGGAACCGGTGTCTGCGGTTCATGTTCCATCATTCTGAACGGACAGGTAATCCGTTCCTGTACCAAGAAAATCAGCCAGGTAGAAGAGTATTCCAAGATTACCACCATCGAGGGTATCGGTACTCCGCAGCATCTGCATCCGTTACAGGTTGCATGGATGAACTGCGGTGCTGTACAGTGTGGTTTCTGTGTACCGGGCTTCATCGTTTCCGCATATGCTCTGTTAGAGCAGAACCCGGATCCGACCCGTGAAGAGGTTCGTGACTGGTTCCAGAAGACAAGAAACGTATGCCGTTGTACCGGATACAAACAGATTGTAGATGCAGTTATGGCTGCAGCTAAGGTTATGCGTGGCGAGTGCAGCATCGAAGATATCAAGTTCCACAATCCGGAAGATGGCAACTACTACGGAAAACCGGTTGTTCGTCAGGATGCACTTGGTAAAGTTTGTGGCCTGACCGACTACGGCGATGATCAGGCTCTTAAGATGCCGCAGGGCGTTTTATATGCAGCTATCGTTCAGCCGAAGGTTACCCATCATGCAAAGATTCTGGCTATCCATACTGAGGAAGCTGAGAAGATGCCGGGCGTTGTTAAGGTTATCACAGCAAAGGATCTTATCGCAGCAGGCGGAACTAACATCATGGCTGAGGGTCAGTTCCATGAGAGAAGTACTGTTATGACACCATCCCGTAAAGTTCTTCAGGATGAGAAGATCTATCGTTACGGTGATGTTATCGCTATGGTAGTAGCTCATACACATCGTCAGGCTCGTGCAGCAGCCGCTAAGGTTACGATGGAATACGAGCAGCTGCCAGAGTATCTGACATATCTGGATGCAGTTATGCCGGATGCTATCCGTATCCATGAGGATACTCCGAACATCTTCTGCGAGCAGCCGGTATTAAAGGGAGCAGGTCTGGAAGATGCAGAAGAGGTAAGAGACTTAATCGACAAAGCACCGCATGTAGTAGAAGGAAGCTTCTCCTCCTCCCGTGAGCCGCATCTTTCCATCGAGGGTTGTGTACTTCAGTCTTACTGGGGCGATGATGGCCTGCTGACCATTCAGTGTAAATCCCAGTGTGTATACTCCTCGATCGGACGTCTGGGTAACTGCCTTGGTGTACCGAAGGATAAATACCGTATCATCATGAACCCGACCGGCGCAAGCTTTGGATGGTCTACCAACGCAGGCGATATCGCACTGTGTGCAGCTTGTACCGTAGTTACCGGCGAGCCGGTATCCCTGTCCATGTCCTATGAAGAGCATCAGCACTTCAGCGGCAAACGCTGCCCGGCATACTCCAATGGCCGTCTGGCATGTGATAACGAAGGTAAGATCCTGGCTGCTGAGTTTGATATCGGTATGGACCACGGCGCTTACTCCTGGGGCGGTGACGACGTTATGACCAAACCGGCACGTTTCACCTTCTTCCCGTACAATGTACCGAACGTAGCAGGTCTGGTTCGTGTAGCCAACGTAAACCATGCATTTGGTACTGCTTACAGAAGCTACGGTTCTCCGCAGGCATATACACTCAGCGAGCCGCTGATGGATATGATGGCAGAAGAACTGGGCATGGATCCGTTCGAGTTCCGTTATAAGAATATCTGCCGTGAAGGCGATAAGAATATCAACAGCTATGTATATCCGCAGTATCCGATGGAGAAGATCATGGATACCATGCGTCCAATCTATGAGAAGGCAGTGGCTGATGCGAAAGCAGCTGACACACCGGAGAAGAGAAGAGGCGTTGGTATCGCATGGGGCGGCTTCAACGTTACTGAGGGCGGCGGCGACAGCGCTGAGGTTGCTCTTGAGCTTATGCCGGGCAACAAGATCCGCAAATACGACACATGGCATGCAATGGGCCAGGGTGCTACAACCGGTTCTCTGGTAGTAACACTGGAAGCTCTGAAAGAAATGCATCTGACACCAGAAGATATCCAGCTGATTCAGAATGATACCAAGACCTGTCCGGATACCGGTATGGCTGGTGCCAGCCGTTCCCTGTACATGGATGGTAATGCAACCATCATCGCAGCGAACAAGCTTCTGGCAGCTATGAGAAAAGAAGATGGTACCCTTCGTACCTATGATGAGATGAAGGCAGAAGGCATCGAGACCAAGTATCTTGGCCGTTACGAGACCAACACAACTCCGGGTCTGTGCCGTCTGGATCCGAATACCGGTATCGGCGACCCGACTCCGGCATTCACATACTGCCTGAACCTGGCAGAGGTTGAGGTTGATACTAAGACCGGTAAGACTACCGTTCTGAAATTCACCTGTGTTGACTTCGTTGGACGTATCGGTAATATCGATGCTGTTAACGGTCAGGCATACAGCGGTATCATGCATGGTATCGGCTTCGCTCTGAAAGAGGACTACGCAGACGTTAAGAAACATGCGAACATGTTTGGCGCTGGTACTTCCTACATCAAGGATGTTCCGGATGATATCAACCTGATTCATATCGATGGCGCTATCTCTGATGGTCCGTTCGGTTCTTCAGGTGCTTCTGAGGCATTCCAGGCATCTGGTCACTGTGCAGTTCTGAATGGTATCTACAATGCCTGCGGCGTACGTATCCATGAGATCCCGGCACTTCCGGAGAAGGTAAAAGCTGGTCTGGATGCAATCGCAAAGGGCGAGAAACCGTACGAGCCGAAGAAGTACTTCCTTGGTTCCGATATGTATGAGGAACTGGAGAACATCAAAGAGAATCCGGTACAGGTAGGAACCCAGAGCTTCTACGTATCCCTGGATGATCCGACGGCAGAGCGTCCGTTCTAATCCGATTCGGAAGAGGAATGCGTGGCTGCACATGAAGCGGGCAGCTGCGGCAAGGCGTATCGCGTGATTGTAAATAAGAATTAAATAAAAGCTGCTGCGAACCTGCAGAATCTATGTTTAGAGAGGTAGGTTTTGCAGCGGCTTTTTTGTAATAGGAAATTCCTTGGAACAATGATGCGTACTCATGTGAAGATGTAGGTTGTCGCAAGCGACCGCGCGAGACGCCTGAATGTGCCAAGACACATTCTTTTGTTATAGTGTATAATAAAAAGTATTAAAATGGGCTCCTGGAATTTTTACGTATCGATGGAGGACGGGATAAATGATTCTGGGAGAGGATAAATGGTTACTGTTCACGGGTAGGCACTTTTGGAACCGAAAGTGCCGTAAGAAAACGTGGTGGCAGCAGGAATTTGCCGTATTTAAATGCGAAGCCACGGCAAATTCCGTTACTGGGCACGTATGCGTGAACAGTAACGATAAATGCAGGAGAAAAGAAGGGAGGTCCGCCCTGTGAGCTATTTGGAAGATTTTGAGAAGACGCTGGCGGAGAAATGCCATCAGAACGAGCCGCCGTTCTGCCAGGCAGCCTGTCCGTTCCGGCTGGATATCAAGGGGCTGGAAGAAAAGTGGAAAAAGGGACGTTTCAACGCGGCGTACCGGACCTATCAGAATACGGTGGGATTTCCGGATATTGTGTCGAAGCTGTGCAGCCATCCGTGCGAGAAGGCATGTCTGCGTGCGAAGCTGGACGGGGGAATCGCGATCGGGCTTTTAGAGCGGGCGACTGTCGAGTACGCGAAGCGGAAGGCACCGAATGCGTATAACCTGCCGTCGAAAGGAAAAAAGATCGCGATCGTCGGAGGCGGTCTTTCGGGGCTTGGCTGTGCACTGCGTCTCTGCAATAAAAAGTACGAGGTAACGGTTTATGAGCGGGAAATGGTTCTGGGCGGTCAGGCGAGAAACCAGATGGATCCGGCGGAATTTGATGCGGAGATCGAGGCACAGTTCCAGTTTGAGGAATTTTCACGCCATCTCGGTGAAACGGTAACGGATCTGGAGGCACTCCGGGCGGACTATGATGCCGTGTATGTGGCAACTGGGGCAGACGGCGCGGACTTTGGTCTGGAAATGGACCCGGACGGCGCATTTGCAACCCGGACACCGGGCGTTTTCATTGGAGGTTCCCTGACGGGCGGCGACAGCATGAAAGCGCTGGCGGATGGGCTGGCGGTTTCACTTGCGATCGAACGGTATCTGAAAACGGGCGGCATGAATGAGCCATTTCGAAAGGAAGGGACACTTTTAAATCTTCAAACGAATGGGATCGAGCGTGCCGATCGGGTGGTTCCAGCAAACGGGGAATCGTATACGGAGGAAGAGGCGATGCAGGAGATCGCGCGCTGCCAGAAGTGTTCGTGTGATGCCTGTATGCGTGCCTGTGATCTGATGCGCCTGCATGAGAAAACACCGCGCCGCCTGTATGAAGAGGTTTACATAACAATTCATCCCGGCACGTTATCGCGCGATGGTACGTGGGCGACCAGACTGATCAGCACCTGCGATCACTGCGGGCTTTGCAAGGAAGTCTGTCCGCAGCATATCGATTTCAGCCAGTTTTTGCTTGACAGTATGCGGGCAATGCAAAAAAAAGGCGCGATGCCGTGGCCATTCCACGATTTCTGGCTGCGCGACATGGCATATGCCTCCGGAAAAGCGGGGCTTACGCGGAAACCGGAGAATGTTAAGAAGAGTTCCTATGCATTCTTTCCGGGATGTCAGCTCGCCGGTTCGGATCCGCGCTATGTGACGCGGACGTATGAGTGGCTGCGTTCCAAAAAGCCGGATGCGGCGATCTGGATGACCTGCTGTGGTGCGCCTGCCGAGTGGGCAGGCGAAGTGGACATCCACGCGGCACATCTGGAGGAAATGCGGCGGCAGTGGAGAGAGCTTGGCGAACCGACAGTGGTTTTAGCATGCCCGAACTGCCGGAAGATGTTTGAAGAATACCTGCCGGAGCTTCCGGTTGTCTTTCTGGCGGAAGTGATGGAAGAGTGGGGCGTGGAGAAAGATGCTGCTTTGGAACCGGACAATGCTGAAAAGGGTGAAATGGAAGCAGGAAGTGCCCAGCAAGCGCAGCCGTATGCCTTGTTTGATCCCTGCGCCAGCCGCTATTACCCGGAATTGCAGGAGAGTGTGCGGCATCTGGCGGATGCAGCAGGGATTACGTGGGAAAATCTGCCGTATGACGGGAAAAAGGCGCGCTGCTGCGGATACGGCGGGCATATCGGGATTGCTTCTCCGAGCCACACAAGCTATATGACAACTTCCCGTGCAAAAGAGGAGGAACTGCCGTATGTGACCTACTGCGTCAACTGCCGGGAGTCCTTTGCCGGACAGGGTAAGGAGGCGGTTCATATCCTCGACCTGTTGTTTGGGTTAAATGGCGCGGGGCGCCCGGCGGCGACGGTGACGGAGCGCTGGCACAACCGCCTGGCGGTGAAACGGGAACTGCTTAAGACGTACTGGAATGAGACGATCGAAGAGGAAACACATATGAAATTAGAAGTTGAGAAGGAGCTGGAACGCAAATTGTCAGCGAGCCAGATTTTGATTGAAGATATGGAACAGGTCATTGAACACTGTGAGCGGGAAGACCGCGGCATCATCGACCCGGAGACGGGACATCGGATCGGGCATCTGAAGATCCAGCATATGACCTACTGGGCAGAGTATGAGGTGCTGCCGGACGGCGGTTATAAGCTCTGGAATGGCTACAGCCACCGCATGAATCTGGAAGGAGAGTGATGAGTATGCCGACGATCGATGGAGGCGGAAGAGATCAGCGGATCAAAGAGGCGTTGGAGAAAAAAGTCATCTGCCGCCGGTGTCAGGTGGAGATGGTGCCGAAATCCACATTTTTTGACTATCTGGGGCACAATTTCCACACCGAGATCCTGTGCTGCCCGAAGTGCGGCGAGGTATATCTGCCGGAAGCGCTGGTAAAAGGGCGTATGGCGGATGTGGAGAGAGAGCTGGAAGATAAGTAGATAGTAGATATAAGTATGATTCATGAGAGATGCTTTTGGATCTGAAAAGGATAGGTGAGACAGGCTGGCTGCGGGGATTTGCCATGTGTGAACATGAGAACACAGCCCATTTGCGGCTGGCTGCATCATGGGAGAACTGTAATGAATTGAGATAAGGGGATGAAAGACGATGGTAATGAACTTACAGGACAGAGGTGTCCTGCCGGAAGAAATGCGCTATACATACAGTGTCTGCCCGGTCTGTTTAAAACGCATTCCGGCAAAGCGGGAAGAGCGGGACGGGCAGATATATCTGGTAAAAACCTGCCCGGAGCACGGGACATTTTCCAGTGTAATCTGGAGAAATAAGCGCAAGTTTGCCGACTGGCGCGGGGAACGTCCGGCGGTGGGAGAAAATGAAAATCTAAATTGCCCGGCGGGCTGCGGTCTGTGTGCGGAGCACAGGCGCGCCACCTGCTGTACCCTGCTGGAGATCACAGCGCGGTGCAATATGAACTGTACCTTCTGTTTTGCGGAGCCGGATGGGGCGCAGGATCCGTCCTTAGACACGGTAAAACGGTGGATCAACGATCTGACGGAGCCGGGAAAGACACTTTTGCAGCTTTCCGGCGGGGAACCGACAGTGCGGGACGATCTGCCGGAGATCGTGGCGTATGCGAAGCAGGTTGGCTGTAAATATGTGCAGTTAAACAGCAACGGTCTGCGCCTGGCGGAGGACGAGGCGTTTATAAAGCGTCTGGCGGATGCGGGACTTTCGTTTGTATTTATGCAGTTTGACGGCGTGGACGATGCCGTATATGAAAAACTGCGCCGCCGCCCGATGCTGGAAGTGAAAAAACGGGCGATCGAGCAGTGCGGCCGGTATGGAATCGGCGTGACGCTTGTTCCGGTCATTGTTCCGGGCGTCAATACGGAGCAGATCGGGGACATCATCCGGTTTGCCATTCAGCGGTCGCCGTATGTGCGCGGCGTGCATTTCCAGCCGGTCAGCTATTTTGGACGTATCCCGGAGCTTCCGGCGGATGATGACCGCTATACGCTGGATGAGCTTCTGGAGGCGGTTGTCAGCCAGAGCGGCGGGCTTATCAAAGAGGAACAGATCGCGCCATCCTGCTGCGATCACCCGATGTGTGGGTTCCACGGGGATTTCATCGTGATGCCTGGGGATAAATTGATGCCGCTGACAAATTATAGTGGAAAAACCGAGACAGAACCGGAGGGCGAAGGCTGCTGCTGCGGTCCGGATCCGGCGGAGAAGAACCGAGAATTTGTCGGACGCCGCTGGGAACGGCGCGATTTGGAAGAGACCTGCTGCTGCGGGGAAAAAGAGCCAGAGAGAGAGGCTTGCTGCTGTGGCGGAACTCAGCCCGAACCAGGAAGCTGCTGCTGTGGCGAAACTCAGCCCGAACCAGGAAGCTGCTGCTGTGGCGGAACTCAGCCCGAACCAGGAAGCTGCTGCTGTGGCGAAACTCAGCCCGAACCAGAGTCCTGCTGCTGTGAAGAAGAATCAGTTGACATAACAAATATGGAGGACTTCTTAAAGCGTGCAAAAAGCCACGGCTTCACGATCACATCCATGGCGTTTCAGGATGCCGGAAATCTCGATATCGAGCGCCTGCGCCAGTGCAGCCTGCATGTGTATAAAGACGGGAAGAAGATTCCGTTCTGTGCATACTACTTGTCTCCGATGGAAAGAGGCAGATAATAGAAGCGCAGAAAGGAGAGGTGCAAAAAATGGATACAAATGAGTGCAGTCTCTGCCGACCGGGCGGATTTGCGCTGACGAGGCAGATGTTCCAGTTTGCGGGAATTGAGATACCGGAGGCGGGAGCGGCAGAGACGGAGTCTACAGACCCTGCAGTGCCGCTTCGCGTCATCGACATCGGCTGCGGAACCGGCGGCACGATGCGATGGCTTTCTGAGCATTTCCCAGACTGGCAGATTTCCGGCCTGGATAAGAATCCGGATGTGCATGAACCTGGCTGGATAGAGACTGGATGTGCGGAGAAACTGCCATATCCAGATCAGACGGCAGATATCATTCTGATGGAGTGCAGTTGTTCCAAGGCTGCGGAACCGGCGGCGGCGCTCCGGGAGGTGTACCGGGTGTTAAAACCGGAAGGATGGCTTTTGATGAGCGATATGTATGCCCGGAAGAAGGAGCTTTTCTTAGACGGGATGCTGGGACGGCTGGAGTCTGCTAAAACAATCCGTGACCGGCTGGCGGAGGCGGGATTTGTGCTTGCAAAGATGCAGGACGCGTCGGGAACATTGGCGGAGTGGATCGGGCAGCAGATCTTCGATGGAAATCTGGAATTCGTCTGCGCGGCGCTGGGGGCGGAACGGAAGATTTTAAAAGAAGCGGGCTGCGGTTATTTTATTGCGGCGGCGCAGCCGTCCGGGTTATGGCGGACACTTTCGTATGTAAAGGAGAAAAGTCCATTTTATCAGAAGAAATTTACATCCGTCTGGGGACAGCTTGGGAAAATGGCAGGTTCCGATGTACGGCTCGCGCCGGATTCGTTTTCATGGGCGGATTTCCGGGCACTTCCCCTCACAACCCCGGAGGAACTGAAAGCGGAGCCGGAAACATTTTTATGTGTTCCAGCCAAGGAGATCGCGCGGATCATCACGCTGAAAACCTCCGGCAGTACAGGGGCGCCGAAGCGCCTGTTTTTTACCGAAGACGATCTGATGCAGACGGCGGATTTCTTTGAAACAGGGATGCAGTACATGGTAAAGCCGGGCGATCGGGTCACGGTTTATATGGAAGGACCTGGATTTTTTTCGATTGGAGGACTTTTAAAAGAAGGATTGGGGCGCATTCAGGTGGAGACGAAGGTTCATGGACTGATTCACGATATGGAAGCGGCAGCGCGGGACGGCGAGGGGGCAGACTGCCTGATCGGTGTCCCAAGCCAGATGTATGCGCTGGCAGCCCATGCGCCGGGACTCCGCCCGAAAACAGTGCTTTTAAGTGCTGATTATGTGCCGGTCAGCGTGCAGCGTTTTTTGGAAAAAACATGGAACTGCCGGGTCTTTACACACTGGGGGATGACGGAAACGGGTTACGGCGGCGGCGTACAGTGTGGGGCGCGTGCGGGTTACCATCTGCGGGATCGGGACCTTTTGATTGAGATTCTGGATCCGGAGACGGGACAGCCGGTTCCGGAAGGGCAATACGGCGAGCTGGTTCTGACAACGCTTCGGCGGCGGGGAATGCCGCTTGTGCGCTATCGGACCGGCGATCTGGGGCGGATGATTGCAGAACCGTGTGCCTGCGGATGTTTAAAGCCTAGACTTGATAAGGTTGAGGGACGGCTGGATGACAGCGTCCGGCTGTCCGGCGGCAAAGTACTTTCCATGCACATATTAGATGAGCTTTTATTTGCCCTGGATGAGGTGGAAGATTTTCAGGCATCTTACAATGCGGTGCAGAAGCATCTGACGGTGGCTGTTATGAAGAAGGCGGGTTATGCAGATGCGGTAGGAAGCAGAGTGAAAAATGTCAAAGCAGCATTAACGGAATACTTTGGGAACTGCCTGACCGTCGCGGTGATAGAAAAAGAAATTTCCCCATACATCGGTTCGGGAAAAAGACGGCTGATCATCGAGGAAAAATGAAAAATGAGTGGTAAAATTCAATATCATGAAAAACTTGACGATAAGTTTTAATTGCAGTATCATAAAATTAAAAATAATCGAGAAATTTTGAAAAAAATCAGTAAAATTTGACAAGAACAAGGAGAAAAAAATGAACATAGCGATTGCATCGGAGACAGAGGAGATCGACGGACTGGTACCGGCGACTTTTAAGGAGAGTCCGTTTTTGATGATTATTGACGCGGACAAGAACCAGATTTTCCATGTCTATGGAAAACAGGATCCGGACAATCTGGTATTTGCGAAGAAGGTGGTAGAACATGACTGTGAGGCAGTCATCTGCGGACCGATCGAGAAAGAACCGTTTGAGATACTGGTAAAAGCGGGCGTGACCCGTTATCTGGGAAGCGGGCATACGGTTCAGAAGGCATATAGCTATATGAACCGTTATAAACTGGAGCTGATCCGCGACTACATCGGCGGACCGGGACCATTTGGACACAGCCATGATTTCAGCTGCGAGTGTGGGGAAGAAGAGGAACACGAGCACTAGGAAAGGATAGAATGCGGACGATTTATTTGATCCGGCATGGGAAGCCGGAATTTCCAGATGAACGGAAATACTGTATCGGACGGACGGATCTGCCGCTTTCAGAGGAAGGGCGGACACAGATTCGGGCGCTGGGGGAGACATTTGCGGGACGCAGAATTGAAAAGATTTATACCAGCCCGTTAAAGCGCTGCCGGGAGTCAGCCGCGATCCTGCAGGAAGTGATTGACAGAAGTATTCCGATTGAGGTCGTAGATGGTCTGGCGGAGATTGACATGGGGGAATGGGATGGTCATTCCTTCGATGAAATCCGGGAACAGTTTCCAGCGGAGTATGTGGCACGAGGGGCAGATATGTACGATTTCCGACCGCCGCAGGGAGAGAGTTTTGCAGATTGTGCGGGGCGCGCCAGGACAATCTGGAATGAACTCCGGATGAAGAGCCGGGGCGATATTCTGGTAATCGGGCACGCGGGTTGGTTCCGGACACTGATCAGCGGCTGGGAGAAGCGGAAAAAGACAGAACTTCTGCAGATTCCCTTTGGCTACGGACAGGTGTATGAAAGAAAGGATTATGTATTTGACGCCTTGATCTCGGCGGCGGGGCGATCCTCGCGGATGGGGGATTTCAAACCGCTCATGAAGCTCGGCGCCCAGACGGTCCTGGAACGTGAGATACAGACGCTGCGGGCGTGCGGCGTACATGAAATCACGATCATTACCGGACGCCGGGCGGAAGATATACGCGCGGCGGCTGCGGGACCGGGAATCCATTTCATCCACAATCCGGCGTATGCGGAGACGAAAATGTTTGATTCCGTCTGCCTGGGGCTTTCCTATTATGAGGAAAAGCGGAAAACGGCAGGAAAGGAGACGCTGGATGGCATTTTCTTTTTCCCGGTGGATGTGCCGCTGTTTACGCCATTTACGCTGGAATATGAAAAATACCGATTTGCGGAGGGCGATGGGGATGTCTATCTCCCGGAGTATGAGAAAATACCGGGGCATCCGCTTCTGATCCGTGCAGATGTGATCGAAAAACTGCTGCAGCATGACGGAACGATGGGGCTTAAAGGCGCCTGTGAACAGCCGGAAATCCGCCGGATTCCCCTGGATGTGCCGGATCCGGGCTGCGCGTTTGATGCGGATACACAGGAAGAGTTTCAGAAATTGCGTGATTGGGAGAGAAAACGTCCTGTCCCGGACAAAGAGGAGTGTGAACGTCTGCTTGCATGGTTTCACACGCCGGAGGCGACGGTGCGCCATAGCCGGGCGGTTGCGGAGCTGGCCGTGGAATTGGCAGATAGAGTTCTAAAGCATAGGGCGGAAACGTGTGTGGAGATGACATACAAAAGCCCTCCAATCGATAAACACAAAATCTATGCGGCGGCGCTTCTTCATGACATCGCCAAAGCATACCCCGAACATCCGGAGACAGGGGCGGGATGGCTGCGGCTTCTGGGACATACCGGGATCGCGGATATCGTTGCGGATCATATGGATCTGCCGGAAGAAAAGCTGGGATATCTGAATGAAAGCCTGATCGTGTATCTGGCGGACAAGCAGGTACAGGGAGAACGGCGTGTAACGATCGAAGAACGGTTTGCGGCAAAACGGGAGAAATTTAAGGATAACCCGGAGGCGCTGGCGGGCGTGGAACGGCGGTATCAGCTGGCAAAGCGTGCGGAGGCATTACTATAAAAAGGAAAAGAGGAAAATCATATGAAATTAATGAAAACAACCGAGGCAGTCGGACAGGTACTCTGCCATGACATGACGCAGATTATTCCGGACGTGACGAAGGACGCCGTATTCCGCAAGGGACATATCGTGCGTGAGGAGGACATCCCGGTACTGCTTTCGATTGGAAAAGATCATATTTATGTCTGGGAAAAGGACGATACAAAATATCATGAGGACGAGGCGGCGGACATTCTGCGCGGCATCTGCCAGAATGAGTATATGCGTGCAACCGATCCGAAGGAAGGCAAGATAGAGCTGATTGCGGAGTCGGACGGTCTGTTTCAGGTCGATGAAGAACGCCTCTTAAAGGTCAACAGCCTGCCGGAGATGATGATCGCGACCCGCCGGACGAATTTTCCGGTAAAAAAAGGTGATAAGTTAGCCGGAACCCGTGTGATCCCGCTGGTAATTGAAAAAGAAAAAATGGAAGAGGCTAAGAAGGCAGCGGGTTCAGAGCCGCTGTTAAAGCTGCTTCCGTATAAAAATAAGAAAGCGGGCATTGTGACGACCGGAAATGAAGTGTTCTATGGACGGATTGAGGATAAATTTGGCCCGGTCATCCGGGAAAAGCTTCAGGAATTTGGTGTGGAAGTTCTGGGACAGAAGATTATAGGGGACAATCCGGATAAAATCACGGAGGCAATCCAGGAATGGCTGGATCAGGGCGCCGATTTTGTTGTCTGTACCGGCGGCATGAGCGTCGATCCGGATGATACGACACCGAGCGCGATCAAGCAGACCGGGGCGGAGGTTGTCTCCTACGGCGCACCGGTACTTCCGGGAGCGATGTTCTTGCTGGCATATACGAAGGACGGAAAGCCGATCATGGGACTTCCGGGCTGCGTGATGTATGCGAAGAGGACCATCTTTGATCTGGTGCTGCCGCGTGTGATGGCAGATGTGCCAGTGACAAAAGCGGATCTGGCGAAAATGGGCGCAGGTGGTCTGTGCTTAAATTGTCCAACCTGTATTTTCCCGAACTGCGGTTTTGGTAAATAATCGAGCCAGAGAGCGGCGATGAGGCAGCAACCGCGATGGCACAACTGCGAAATGAGAAATGGATGGCTCATGCAGTATAAAAGAGAGGAAGTGCGTGATATGAATCTGTATGGGGAGATTCTGAAAAAACTGGAAGGGACGCCGTGTCTGGCGCTCGAGAGAAGCTTTGTGGGAGAAGAGGGAAATCTAGCAGATATGCGCTGTGAACTGAGAGAAGGCGCAGAGGCGTCAGAGATTGGAAAAGAAGCCCTGACACAGGGGCAGCCGGTCTGTGGGCGCGCCGGAAGCAGTTGGAATGTGGCGGAACCATTTTTCCCGAAAGAGCGCCTGATTATTCTCGGAGGCGGCCATGTGGCTCTTCCGGTGGCAGAATTTGGCGCGCGCGTCGGATTCCTGGTAACTGTGGTGGACGACCGCCTTTCCTTCGCGAATCCGGGACGTTTCCCGATGGCAGAGAAGGTGATCTGTGATGACTTTGGGCATGCGATCAAAGAACTCAAGATTCAGGAGAGCGACTATATCTGTATCGTTACGCGCGGACACCGCCACGATGCGGACTGCCTGCGGATGATTGGAAAAGGAAAAGAACCGGCGTATCTCGGCATGATTGGTTCGAGACGCCGCGTCGGTATCGTGAAACAGGAGCTTCTGGAAGAAGGTTACGATCCAGAGCGGATGAGCCGTTTAAAGAGCCCGATCGGTTTAAAGATCGGCGGTGTGACACCGGAGGAGATCGCGATCTCGATTTTGGCGGAGATCATACAGGTAAAGCGCATGGATCGGGAAGACAAACGTGTGAAAAACCGTTCCGATCTGGATTTTGATGTGCTGAAACGCCTGGCGGATGAGCCGGATGAGCCGAAAGCAGTGGTCACGGTGATTGAATCAAAGGGTTCCTCCCCGCGCGGGGCAGGCGCGAAGATGATTGTCTACCGGGACGGACGGATTCTCGGCAGCATCGGCGGCGGCTGCAGCGAGGCGGCCGTGCTGGGCGAGGCACGTTCTCTGATCGGAAGCGGCAGGTACAAAGTAGTTCATGTAGATCTGACCGGCGAGGCGGCGGAAGATGAAGGAATGGTCTGCGGCGGCATTATGGATGTGCTGGTGGAAGACTTTGCCACGGATCGGGAACCGTGTGACCGGTAAGGAAACCGAAGCACCGGCGTATTTGGATACAAAATTTCAAATAAATGAAAAATAAAAAGATAAAAATAAAATACATGAAAAATCATCATAACAATTTCATGAAAATAGACGGAAAGGTTTGGAAAGAAAAACTGGAAAATTCATAAGAATAAAGGGAAAATGCAGAAAAAAGACTCGTTATTATTTAATGCACATAACGACTATGTGCATTAAATAAGAATCATTGTAAAGATTGACAAAAAAAGTGCCACGTGCTACTATTTGATTAGCAAATATCATTATAATTTTCCGAAAATAACGGAAGGGTAAAAACCACATTGCTATGGCGTGAGGAATCGAAACGAGAAGGACGCCGGAAACGTGTGCGTGAAATGAGGGAGGAACCAAGATATGAGAAAAACGTGGGCACTTGTAATGGCAGCAGCGATGGCGGCAGCATCCCTGACCGCATGTTCATCCAGCAAACCGGCTGAGACAGCAGCACCGGAAACGGAGGCAGAGGCAGCTGAGACAGAAGAGACCGAAGCGGAAGCAACCGGCGACCAGCAGGAGATTCTGGTAGCGGCAGCAGCCAGCCTTCAGTACGTTATGGAAGACAAGATTCAGCCGGCATTTGAGAAAGAGAATCCGGACATCAAGCTGAGCTTTACCTTTGACAGTTCAGGAAAGCTGCAGACCCAGATCGAAGAGGGCGCGGATGCAGACGTATTCTTCTCTGCAGCGATGAAGCAGATGAACGCGCTGGAGGACGAGGGACTGGTTGATGCAGATTCTGTCGTAGAGCTTCTGGAAAATAAGATCGCCCTGATCGTTCCGAAGGATTCTACACTGGGAATTACCGGTTTTGAGGATATCACAAAGGCAGAGAAGATTGCACTCGGCGATCCGGAGAGTGTTCCGGTTGGACAGTACTCCAAGGAAGCCTTTGAGAACCTGGGTATGTGGGATGATGTAGAGGCTAAGACAAGCTTTGGTACCAATGTAACCGAGGTTTTAAGCTGGGTAGCAGCCGGAAGCGCAGATGCAGGTATCGTATACCTGACCGATGCAACCACCAGCGATCAGTTTGACCAGGTAAAGGTTATCGGATATGCACCGGAAGGAAGCGTATCGAAGGTTATCTATCCGGTTGGTGTTGTAAGTGCAAGCACAAAGAAAGATGCAGCACAGAAGTTTGTAGATTATCTGGGAACTGATGATGCGCTCTCCTTCTTTGCGGAGTATGGCTTCACAGCAAATAAATAAGCCGGGAGCGATGACTGTCTGGGATATGCAGCTGACTGTGTGAACAGAAAGCAGGACAGCGAAGGACAGACAGTGAACCATGTATGGAATAAAATCCGCCGCAGAATGCAGGGTCCGTTGAAAACCAGGTGTTCTGCGGCAGTTTTTATCTCAGTCGAGAAGACTCCCACCTCTTTAGGTGGCGAGTAATAGCAAATTTGTCTCAGTGGGAGTTGGGTCTCACGGACGTTCGACTTGATTCATAGGAAAGGGAGAAGAAAGATGGACTGGTCTCCGATATGGATATCGATGAAAACAGCAACGCTGTCAATCATTATTACGTTTTTTCTGGGAGTCTGGATGGCGCGGCTGGTGGTATCGGCACGCTCTGAGAAAGTGAAAATGGTGCTGGACGGCATCCTGACGCTTCCGATGGTCCTGCCGCCGACGGTAGCAGGATTCTTCCTGCTGATGATTTTCGGTGTAAAACGACCGCTCGGACAGCTGTTTCTGGAATTGTTTGGCGTCAAGATTGTATTTTCATGGGCGGCAACGGTGATCGCGGCGGTGGCGATCTCATTTCCGCTTATGTACCGGGCAGCGCGCGGCGCGTTTGAACAGGTCGATGTGACGCTTATCTATGCGGCTCGGACGCTGGGATTTTCCGAAAGCCGCATTTTCTGGAAGGTGATTCTGCCGTCGGCGATGCCGGGCGTCCTCAGCGGCGCGATCCTTGCCTTTGCGAGAGGACTGGGCGAGTTCGGTGCGACCGCGATGCTGGCGGGCAATATCGCCGGAAAGACGCAGACACTGCCGCTTGCCATCTATTCACAGGTGGCGGCTGGAAAAATGTCGATGGCATACCAGTATGTGTGGATCATCGTGGTGATTTCCTTCCTGGTCGTCGTGCTGATGAATGTGCTGTCGCGGCGGGATATGCGCGGACGCAACAATCATAAAAAGAAAGATAACAGTGTGGAAGCGGGCGGTCAGGATGCAAAGGTTTCGGTGGAACTGTTTGCGGACAGGGAAGCGGATGCACAGAAGGGAGGCGCGCGATGAGCCTGCAGGCGATAATCAAAAAGAGATTTTCCGGCTTTTCGCTGGACGTATCGCTTAACACCGATGGCGGCGTCATGGGCATTCTCGGCGCCTCCGGAAGCGGCAAGAGCATGACGCTCAAGTGTATCGCCGGAATTGAGACGCCGGACGAAGGGCGGATCGTGTTAAACGGCAGGGTGCTCTTTGATTCGGAAAAGCACATCAACCTGCCGCCGCAGAAGCGGAAAGTCGGTTATTTATTCCAAAATTATGCATTGTTTCCGAATATGACCGTAGAAACCAACATTGCAGCGGGGCTTTCGGGCAGCAAGGAGGAAAAACAGGAGGCAGTTGCCCGCATGATCTGTCTCTTTAAATTAGAAGGGCTTGAAAAAAGGTATCCGTCCCAGCTTTCCGGCGGACAGCAGCAGCGTGTGGCGCTGGCGCGCATTCTCGTCTATGAGCCGGATGTGATCATGCTGGATGAACCATTTTCGGCGCTTGATTATTATCTGAAAGAACAACTGCAGTTCCAGGTGCGCGAGGTACTCCGCGGGTACACGGGCGATGTGCTGATGGTCAGCCACAGCCGGGACGAGGTCTATCGGTTCTGCGAGAAGAGCATCATCTTAAACCGTGGACAGGTGGCGATGAAGGGAGAGACGCGGGCGATTTTCCAGAAACCGGAAAATGTTACTGCGGCACGTCTGACAGGCTGTAAAAACTTCAGCCGGATCCGGCGGATCGGCGAATATGAGGTGGAGGCACTCGACTGGGGACTCACGTTTCAGACCGAAGAAGCGGTTGCCGCGGAGCATGCCTATATCGGCATCCGGGCGCACCAGTTTTACCCGGCGCACGGCAGTGCGAATGAATTTACGTGCGAGTGGAGGGACACACTCTGTCAGCCATTTGAGTGGGATGTTTTGCTGCGTCCGGTGGAAAATGCAGGGGCAGCGGGTGACAAAGAAAATGCACTGGAACGCGAGGTGATCTGGTGGAAGGTAGACTATAAGCAGAGTGATTTACTAAACCAGTATCAGCGCGGAGACCGCGTCCGGCTGGGAATTGCACCGGGAGATATCATGCTTTTAAAAGAAGGTTAGAATGATAGAAAAGGGGATATGTATGGCAGATGGGAAAACAGGCGCGATCATCCTGGCGGCAGGGCGGTCGGCGCACATGGAAGAATTAAAGCCGATGCTCCGGATGGGGCAGACCACGATGATACAGAGGGAGATCGACACGATCCGGCAGGCGGGGATCTCGCCGATCGTCGTCGTGACCGGGTATCAGGCAGATGTGCTGGAACGTCATATTTCACACCGTGGTGCGGTCTGTATCCGAAACAAGCGGTATGAGACATCGCAGATGTACGGCTCAATCTGCATGGGACTGCGCCATATCCAGAAAAAAGCCGATCGGGTGCTGTTGTTCCCTGCCGACGTGCCGATGATCACGGCGGACACAATTGAGAAGATGGCGCAGGCGCCCGGAAGCATGGCAGTACCGGTCTGTCAGGGAAAAAAAGGACACCCGGTCATGCTGTCGAAGGAAGTGTTTGGACATATCTTAACGTACCGGGGCGGAAAAGGACTTCGCGGCGCAATGGATGCGTGGGGCGAAGGTGTCCGGGAGATCGAGGTTGAAGATCCGGGTGTTTTACTGGACACCAACACGAAAATGGACTACGAATCGCTGCTTGCCTACGAAAAAGACAGGCAGAAGCGCGGGGAGCTGGCATTTCAGGCGTCGATTTCGCTGAGCCGCGAGGAAGAATGCTTCAGCGCGCTGACGGCGGATTTTCTGGAGGCAGTTGCTGAGAGCGGTTCAATGCTCGGTGCCTGTCAGATCCGGGATATTTCCTACAGCAAGGGCTGGAAAATGCTCAAGATCGCGGAGGCGCAGCTGGGAATCCAGTTTTTAGAGCGCCAGACGGGTGGAAGCAAGGGCGGATTTTCTGTGCTGACGCCGGAGGGAAAGGCGTTTTTAGAAAAATTCCGCCGGATGGAAGCAGCAGTGCAGGCGGCAGCAGAAGCAGCGTTTGAGAAAATCTTTCTGGAGCCGGAAGAAGAGGAAAAGGAGGATACAGATGGAAGAGAAATTAACGCATTTTGATGAAAAGGGAAATGCGATCATGGTAGATGTAACGGAAAAGAAGATTACCAGCCGGACGGCGACGGCATCCGGCAAGATTCACGTCAATGAAGCTGTCATGAAGGCGGTTCTGGAGGGAACGGTTGCCAAGGGCGATGTGTTGGGGGTGGCGCGCGTGGCGGGAATCATGGCGGTGAAGCAGACCGCACACCTGATCCCGATGTGCCACACACTTCTCATCACGAAATGCAGCGTGGATTTTGAGGTGGATGAAAAAGAGCTGACGATCAAGGCACTTTGTACTGCTAAGCTGGAAGGAAAGACCGGCGTCGAGATGGAGGCGCTGACCGGCGTCAGCGTGGCGCTTCTGACCATTTATGATATGTGCAAGGCGATCGATAAGCGGATGGAGATCGGAGAGATACATCTCGATGCAAAATCGGGAGGAAAGAGCGGGGAATTTGTGCGATGATAGACGGATACGGCAGAACGATCGACTACGTCCGGATCTCCGTGACCGATCGATGCAACCTGCGCTGTGTGTACTGTATGCCGGAGGAAGGCGTCGGCAGCATTTCCCATGAAGAGATCCTGCGGTTTGGTGAGATCGAGAGGGTCTGTCAGATTCTGGCAGAGAACGGCATTCAGAAAATCAAGCTGACCGGAGGCGAACCGCTGGTGCGCCGGAGACTGCCGGAGTTAGCAGCAGCGTTAAAACGGATTCCGGGAATCAAGAGCCTGACGATCACGACGAACGGTGTTTTATTAGAAGAAATGTACGATGCGCTGGCGGACGCGGGGGTTGATTCAGTCACGATCAGCCTGGATACGCTGGATGCGTCGGTGTACCGGCAGCTCACACGCCGGGATGAGATCGAAGCGGTCAGACGCGGCCTTCGGACGGCGATCCAGAAAGGCAGGATGCAGATCAAGATAAATTGTGTGCCGGTGCTTGGGATCGAGGAGCAAAAGCTTTTAGAGGTGGCGGAACTGGCGAAAAACCATAACGTGCACGTGCGTTTCATCGAAATGATGCCGATCGGCATGGGAACGCAGTTTGCCTTTGTGAAAGAAGATGCGTTGAAGCATGCGCTGGAAGAGGCATTTGGAACCTTTACCCCGTGCGGGGACGTGGCAGGAAATGGTCCGTGCCATTATTTCGCAGTCCCTGGCTTTCAGGGACGGATCGGTTTTATCAGCGCGGTCAGCCATAAATTCTGTTCCGAATGCAATCGGATCCGGCTGACCTCAGAAGGATTCTTAAAGACCTGTCTCCAGTATGACAATGGGGTGGAATTAAAGACCATTCTGCGCGGCGGCGGTACCGATGAAGACCTGCGCCGGGCGATCGGACAGGCGCTTGCGGAAAAGCCGAAGGGACATAGTTTTGAGAAAAAGACGGAATTTACGGATCGGGAACACCGGGGAATGTCCCAGATAGGCGGATAAGCAGGGTGTTTGTGAGAATTATGATTATGGTTTCTGCGGTGAAAGTGTGAGCCGGCGGAATGTTACAAGTGAAATATCGTATATGAAATATGAAATCGGAAAATTTATGGATAAAGAAAAGGGGAAACAATCATGGGAAAAGTAATCGCAACGTGTACCAGTGAAATCAAAGGTGTTCAGAAGAAAAATGTCCATCAGGTCTGTCTTATCGAGGACTATGGAATCGAGGGTGACGCCCATGCGGGCAAATGGCACCGTCAGGTCAGCCTTCTTTCATATGACCGGATTCAGGAATTCCGCGCGCGGGGGGCGAAGGTCGAGGACGGCGCGTTCGGTGAAAATCTGGTCGTGGAAGGAATCGATTTCAAGACGCTCCCGATCGGGACAAAATTTAAATGCAACGATGTCGTGCTGGAATTGACACAGATCGGAAAAGAATGTCACCATGGATGCGCGATCTTCCAGGCAATGGGCGATTGCATCATGCCGCGCGAGGGCGTATTTACGAAGGTGCTGCACGGCGGCGTGATCAAAGAAGGAGATAATCTGGAGATTCTGGAAGAAGTGTAGGAAAGAGATCAAAGAGAGGTGGGAAACCAATGAGAGCAGCAATTATTACATCCAGTGACTCTGGGTACGCGGGAAAACGGGAGGATGTGAGTGGTCCGGTAATCGCAGAAATGGTGAGAGAGGCTGGTTATGAGGTGGTCTGGCAGAAGGTGCTGCCGGACGACCAGGCGATGTTGGAAGAGGCGATGAAGGAGATCTGCGATGAGGGAAAGGCCGATCTGCTCTTAACAACGGGCGGAACGGGATTTTCTCCGCGCGACGTGATGCCGGAGGCGACGCTGGCGGTCGCGGAACGGATGGTTCCGGGTATCCCGGAGGCGATGCGGGCATACAGCTTACAATTTACAAAGCGGACGATGTTAAGCCGAGCGGCAAGCGGGATCCGCAAACGCACGCTGATCGTCAACCTGCCGGGCAGTCCGAAGGCGGTGCAGGAGTGTCTGGAATACATTCTGCCGCAGCTGGATCATGGATTAAAAATCCTTTTGGGGCTTGATGGGGAGTGTGCTAGAAAGTAGGGAAAGCAGCAAAAACGAAGATGGAAAAACAGATATAATATATAAGACGATGTATGCTAATAGCGAGGACTTTCAAGTCCTCGCTATTTCAACGATGGTCAGCTTATTTGGGGCAGAATGGAATGACCACAAGAAATCTACTCCATTCAGTCATGAATGTTCAGTTCAGGAATTACTTACTCGATGCGGAGCATCCGATAGCCGATTCCGATGTGTGTTTGTATGTATTGCTGCCCGTCTTTTCCGCGTTCCAGCTTTTTGCGCAGGGTCGCCATGAACACCCGCAGAGAAGCGATATCGTTTTCCCAACTGCTGCCCCAAATCTGCTGCGTGATATAGGTGTGTGTCAGAACCTTACCAACATTTTTGGAGAGCAGGCACAGCAGCTTGTATTCGATGGGTGTCAGGTGCAGCTCTGTGCCGTCAAGATATGCGCAGCCTGCCGCATAGTCGATTTTCAGCGCACCATTCGTAAAAATCGGAGAATCCTGCACGGAGTCTGTTTTCATCATCGACAGTCTCCGCTGCGTCACCCGCAGTCGTGCCAACAGTTCGTCCACGGAAAAAGGCTTTGTTAGATAATCATCCGCCCCAGCATCCAGCGCCCCGATTTTATCGGAATCCTCGGTTCTGGCGCTGATTACAATGATCGGCATATTCGACCACGACCGGATTTTTTGGATGACTTCCACGCCGTCCATATCCGGCAGCCCCAGATCAAGCAGTACAATGTCCGGGTTGTGAGACAGCGCTTCCATCACGGCACTTGCGCCGTTTTGCGCCGAAAGATACCTATATTCGTGAGTTTTTAGTGTCATCGTTATTAAATTTCGCACCGGGGTATCATCTTCTACAACGAGGATGAGCGGCTTATTCATTTAAGTTCACCTCACTAAGTGGTATTGTAAAGGAAAAGATGCAGCCATGCGGCGAATTGTCTTTCAACGTCATTTCACCATGATGTGCATGAACAATAGTTTGACAGAGCGTAAGTCCTAGTCCAAGACTTCGGCGGCTGTCGCCAATTGGATTGCCCCCAGTAAAGAACATTTCAAAAACACGTTCCTTCAGTTCATTCGGAATACCGGGACCGTTATCGCTGACACATATTTCAGCCATATTTTCTCGCGGGATTGCCGTGATCCGGATGTTCGAGCCAACTGGAGTATATTTGACTGCGTTATTCACCAGATTGATGAGCACCTGCATGATGAGTCCTGCGTCCATCCGTGCCAGCAACAGTACGTCTCCGCAATCTACTGCGATGTGATGTTCTGCCGCTCTTCGGTCAATATGCCTGAGTGCTTCCGATATGATGTCATCCACGACCTGATCAGAAAGGTGCAGCTTTACGCTGCCGTCTACAATTTTCGTAATGGAAAGCAAGTTCTCAACCAGTCCCGTCAGCCATTGTGCATCGTCATAAATGTCCGTAAAAATTTGTTTCCGTGTCTGCTCATCCAACACGTCATAGCTGTGCAGCAGCGTATCTGCGTTGCCGGAAATCGAGGTCAGTGGTGTCCTGAGATCATGAGAAATCGAACGCAAAAGATTGGCGCGAAGCTGTTCGTTCTTTGCAAGAACGGCAGCTTCTTCCTTTTCTCTGGCATTTCGCAGGTTATCCAGCGCCAGAGAGCACTCGCCGAGGATGGAGAACAGAACGCTGGATGTAAATGCGTCAGGCTGCGTTTGCTTTTCCATCGGAATCCCGACAACACCGTAAATCTGCTGCCCGGTACGGATGGCAAGATACAGCCGTTTTGCCTTTGAAAAGTTTTGCGTCGTTGCTCCGGCGCGCTTGCGGTTTTGCCAGACCCATTGAACCACGTTCTGTTCCCGATCGGTATCTGGGATGCTGTATGGACTACTTCCGTCAGCCGGATAAATGTTCCCATCCAGCAGAGCGTTGCCCTGTGCCGGGTAAATCAGAACGTCTCGCTGCATGAGCTTTTGTATCTGCGTCGCGGTCATCCGATAGACCTCCTCCGGCGTTTCCGCTTTTTGGAGCTGTCTGTTCATATCAAAAAGGAGCTTCGTGCGATAACCGTCCCGTGCGGATAGCTGTGCGTGGGCTTTGAGCTTGGCCGCAAGTGTACTTGTCAAAAGTGCAGCCGCGAACATGACGGCAAAGGTTATCGGGTATTTGCTGCCATAGGCTGCCAAAGACAGCCGGGGCTCCGTCAGAAAATAATTGAACAGGAGGACACTCAAAAAAGCGGACAGCACACCGCAGGTATAGCCGCTGGTAAAAGTGGAAGTCAGAAGCACACCCAGCAGGTAAACCATGATGATATTGTCATTTGCAAAGCTGAGCCGCAGAAAGATCCATCCGATGACCGTCGTAACTGCCAGAATTCCGATGGTCAGAAGTAGTTCCCGGGCGGTCGGAAACGCCGGGCGGGTAGTAAGCGGCTGATTTCTGCGGCAGTTCTTATAGGCTTCCACATCCGGAATAATATAAATATCTACCTCCGGTGCAAGCGTAATGAGCTGTTCTGTCAGCGTCGATTCGCTCCAGAAATGCCGCCGCTGTACGCCGCTTCGCCCAATCACAATTTTGGTCACATCAGAGAGCCGCACATATTCCGCGATCTGTGTCGCCACATCTTCACCATGCGTTGTGACAATTTCTGCGCCAAGCTGCTGCCCCAGACGCATATTCGCCTGCAAACGGACGGTATCTTCCGCGTTCATATCAGCGTCTCCGGGGGTCTGCACGTAAAGTGCGGTAAGACTGGCGCAAAATGCCTGTGCCATTTTCCCTGCCATTCGTACAATGCGTTCATTGGATGGAGACGAGGACAGGCACACAAGAATATGCTCTTTTGGCATTTCGCTTCCTTTATTCTGCACATTTTCACCACCCCTCTTAAACAATATTATAGCAATTATAGCATCAAAATGTGAAGGTTTCTACTGCGCCCAATTGGATTTGTTGTCCGGAAAAGAAATTTGCTCTGAATCATAGATCACGATTTCTACATGGGCATGACTATTGCGAAACTGAGAAAATGTTTCCTCAAGTTCGTCAGGAGAAATATTTCCGACCAGATGCACGCACGGTTCAGCCTGCTGTTGTTCAGACGATTCTTTGATGCGCTTCTGATTTTCGTCCAGAAAGCGATCCAGCCGTTTCATCAAAACCCAGCCGAACAGGAACATTAGCGCCGTCCCAGCGATCAAAACGCTATCTTCCATATACCCTCACCGTCCGTTCAGATTCGGAAGCACTTTTGCAGCGCTTTGTATTCGCCCAACGCTAAAATCGTTATTTCCCCGGACAGCACTGTATCCGGCGTAATGGAAACGTCGGTTTTTCCGGAATGTTTGATGCCGAGAATGTTAATGCCATACTTTCTGCGAATATCCAGTTCACCAACACTTTTGCCGATCCACCCGGCCGGAACTTCTACTTCAAAAATGGCGTGCTGCTCGTCGATCTCTATGTAGTCGAAAATATGGTCGGCAGTGTATCGGATCGCTGCCCATTTTGCCACCTGTTTTTCCGGGTAGACTACCTGGTCGGCACCGTTGCGAAGCAGAAACTTTGCCTGCACATCACGCTCGGCACGCGACACCACGCACTTCGCCCCCAGCTCTTTCAGCAGCGAGGTGGTTTCCAGCGAGTTCTGAAAGTTACCGCTGATGGTTACGATGCAGACATCAAAATTTCCGATGCCAAGAGAGCGAAGAAACTCCGCGTTTGTACTGTCGCCAATTTGTGCGTTGGTGACATATGGCAGCACATCACTGATTCGTTCCTCGTTTGTATCGACCGCCATGACCTGATGCCCCAGCTGAGAAAGCTGTATTGCAATATGCCGTCCGAAGCGGCCTGTGCCAATCAATAGAATGTTTTTCATGTGAAAAGACTCCTTATCCAATCGTGATTTTTTCCTGCGGCAGCTTTGCATTCCCCACTTTTTTGCTGGAAAATGTCGCATAAATGAGGGTAAGACCGCCGACTCTGCCCAGATACATGAGCGTGATCAACACCATTTGCGATGGAATGTGCAGCTGCGGTGTAATACCAAGTGTCAATCCCACCGTCCCGACCGCCGATGCCGTTTCATACAGGCAGGCAGACAGCGGAAGATTCTCATATGCGCTGATAAAGACCGCACCGCCAAAGAACAGCACCAGATACATCGTCAGAATGGTCGCGGCGGTCTTGACGGCGCTGCAATCGACTCTGCGTCCGAAAAATTGGGCACTATCGCGCTGGCGGAAGGTCGCAGTGGCATTGGCAATCAAGACCGCCAGCGTCGTTGTTTTCATGCCGCCTGCTGTAGAACCTGGAGAACCGCCGATGAGCATCAAAAGGATCATCACGCCCTGCGACGCACCGGACATCGCGGATAGACTTACCGTGTTGAAGCCCGCTGTCCTCGGCGTGACGGACTGAAAAAAGGATGCCAGCAGCCGGTTTCCGGCGGGAAGCGCGGAAAAGTCTGAAAAGAAGAAAAACATAGCAGGCAGAAAAATTAAAAAACCTGTCGTGACCAGAATCACCTTGCTCTGCATTCGGTAGCGATGAAACCGCCACTTGTTTTCAAAGATGTCATCCCACGTCAGAAATCCAATACCGCCGATCACGATCAGCAGCATAATCGTGATATTGATTACCGGGCTGTCCGCGTAGCCGGTAAGAGATGGATAGCGGTTGCTTTCTGTCCCAAGAATATCAAACCCGGCGTTGCAAAAAGCAGATATGGAATGAAAAATCGCCATCCAGACGCCGCGCCATCCATAGTCACGGCAGAACACCGGCAGCACGGCAAGCGCCCCCAGCAGCTCAATCAGAAACGTCCCTCGCAGGATGAAGCGTGTCAGACGGACGATTCCGCCGACCTTTGGTGCTGAAATTGCATCCTGCATGGTGCTGCGCTGCATCAGAGAAATTTTTCGCCCGGACAACAGCGCAAACGATGCTGCTACGGTTACGACACCAAGACCACCAATTTGGATCAGTGTCAGAATAACCGCCTGCCCAAAGGTTGACCAGTAGCAGCCTGTATCCTGTACTACAAGCCCGGTCACGCAGACGGCAGAGGTCGCAGTAAACAGCGTTTCATTGAATGGAGTTACATTCTCTCCAGTCGTGGAGATCGGCAGCATCAGCAGTAGCGCTCCGAGTAGAATGACCCCGGCAAAACCCAATGTGATAATTTGAAAAGACGAAAGACGGCGCTTTCGTCGAATAAGCTCTTCCGGCATAAAGGCAGCTCCTTATTTTTGTGATGGTCATATTATACAGCTGGAGATTTTAAGAGCGGATAAGGGAGATTTAGCGATGTATTAAGATTGAATAAAGATGAGTAGGATGCTGGAAAATATGTGTTTTTGGTTGTATACTGTGTATGTGAATAAAATCGGGGGAGTAATTATTAGAAAAGTTCGCTCGGAATCGTCTGGAAAAATTTCGGGTAAACGGAGAGGAGAAAGAGAGGGTAGAAGTTTATGAAACTGGGATTTATTGGGACGGGAATCATTACGACGTCCGTCGTGACTGGATTCTGCGAGAGCGGAATGGAGAATCTGCAGATCGTTGTATCGCCGAGAAATAAAGAACGGGCGCAGATGCTGCATGAAAAATACCCGGAGATCGTGTCGGTCGCGGCGGATAACCAGGAAGTTGTGGACCGGTCGGACTGGGTCTTTGCGGCGCTCCTTCCGAAGGCGGCGGAAGATATCTTAAAACCGCTTCATATCGGACCGGAGAAGAAGTTTATCAATCTGGTTGCAACGCTGAGCTTAAAGCGCATCGAGGAAATGTTTGGATCGAGAGAGATTCTGGCGGATGTTGTGCCTCTGACCTTCGCGGCGAACCGCTTCGGACCGGTGGTGATTTACCCGGATATCCCGGAGGTAGTCGATCTGATGAGTCACGTCGGCAAGCCGGTTCCGGTCGATACGCCGAAGCAGATCGCGATCCTTAGGAGCACGACGGGCCTGATGAGCGCTTACTATATGCTTCTGACCGTCATTATCCAGTGGTGTGAGAGAAACGGGCTGGATGAGCCGTCCGCACGGGCATACATCACCGAATTTACTGGGGCGCTGTCCCGCAAGGCAGCGACGTGGGACGGGGATCTGGAAGACCTTGCCAGAGAAATGACACCGGGAGGACTGAACTGGATGGCGCTGACGCATCTGGAGGAAAAGGATGCGTATACGCCTTGGACGGAGATTCTGGGGCCGATTTTGGAGAAGGTTATAAAAGAATAGAGTCGAGGTGGAAAAACTCGGGGCGCACATTTCTCACGCCCCGAGTTTTTCTTTTAATTAAAGTGTGAGTATTCTAAAAAAGTAGTTGCTTTTTTTAAGAAGGAATGATAGTATATAGAAAACACTTTAGTACGCTACCATGATAGCAAGATAAACAAAAGTGATGGGAGCTATAACGGCAGGATATAGACGAGCGGGTGATTGTCCGGCAGATTTTGTTGAGCCGGGGCGGTTGCGGCGGCAGTTGAGAGGAGATAGAGCATGAATTTAGAGATTCAGAGCCTTCGGAGGGCGGAGGCGGCGACGCTTCGCCTGAGAGGTCTTTATGAGAGCTATGGATACCGCAAGTACCGGATGGGGCGGTTTGAGGAATATAGTTTGTATGTAGCGAATAAAAGTTTCCTGCTGGGGGAAAATGTGCCGACATTTACGGATCTGGACGGACGCCTGATGGCTCTCAAGCCGGACGTGACGCTGAGCATCGCGAAGAACACCAAGGCAGATAAAAATACGTGCGAGAAGGTCTATTATCTGGAGAGTGTGTATCGTGAGAGCAAGGAAAGCCACACTTACAAAGAGATCAGCCAGATGGGACTGGAGTGCATGGGCGGCGTGGATGACTGCGTGATCGCGGAGGTGCTGGCGCTGGCGCTCAAGAGTCTGGCGGATTTTGAGACGGACTATGTGCTCAAGATTTCCAACATGGATTTCGTGGTGGGACTGATGGAAGAGCTTCCGGTCAATGCCGATCAGAAAGATATCATTTTAGGGCTGATCCG
This sequence comes from Clostridium sp. AF02-29, assembly GCF_934835585.1. Taxonomy (NCBI): domain Bacteria; kingdom Bacillati; phylum Bacillota; class Clostridia; order Eubacteriales; family Clostridiaceae; genus Clostridium; species Clostridium sp. AF02-29. The sequence continues at coordinate 38,157 of NZ_CAKVZK010000021.1, forward strand.
GACGAAAAACCGCAGCGGACTGGAAAAACTGTGCGCGGATCTGGCACTGCCGGAGGGCGATACAGAGAAATTGATGAAGGTTTCCGGGCTGTACGGAGAGTTTGGGCGGGTGCTGGCAGAGGCAGGTGCGATCGCGGATACGCCGAAAATGAAAGAGGCGGTTGCCCTGTTATCCCGCCTGTATGAGGTTCTGGAGGCGATGGGACTGGGCGGACAGCTTGACAAGGTGCGGCTGGACTTCTCGATGATCAATGACATTGAATATTATAACGGTATTATTTTTCAGGGATTCTTAGATGGTCTGGCACGCCAGGTGCTTTCCGGCGGTCAGTACGACGGCATGATGGCAAAATTAGGAAAGAAAGCCGATGCGATCGGATTTGCCATCTATTTAAAAGAGCTGGAACGCCTGCCGGAAAAGAGCATCCGCTACGATGTCGATGCGCTGGTACTCTATGAGCCGGATGTCGATGTAGTGCGCCTGTGCCAGGCGGTTGAAAGCCTGCGCCGTCAGGGACTGCGTGTGCGGGTGGAGAAAGCTGTGCCGGAGGATCTGCGTTACTGCTATCTGTACCGGTATGACGGACGTCTTTCCCTGGAAGAGGACCGGGAAACTGCCTTTCAGGAGAATGGAAAGGAGGGCGCGAGATGTTAAACATAGCACTGCCGAAGGGAAGACTGGGCGATCAGGTGTATGAGCTTCTGGCGTCGGTCGGATATGACTGCAAGAGTATTTACGACGAAAATAGAAAACTGGTGTTTGAGAACCCACAGACGGGTGTCCGCTACCTGCTCGTAAAGCCGAGTGATGTGGCAATCTACGTCGAGCACCATGCGGCAGACGTCGGAATCGTCGGAAAAGACATTCTGATGGAGAGCAACCCGGATGTATACGAGCTTCTCGATCTGGGACTTGGAAAATGCCGGATGTGCGTGGCTGGAAAAGAGGATTACGTCGAGGACAAAGACCGACCGGTGCGCGTGGCAACGAAATTTACGAATATTGCGAAAGAGCATTACGCGAAGCTGGGACGCGATATTGATATTATCAAATTAAACGGAAGCATTGAGCTGGCGCCGATTCTGGGACTTTCGGACGTCATCGTGGATATTGTAGAGTCGGGCAGCACGATCCGTGAAAATCACCTGAAAGTGCTGGAAGAGTTCCTGCCGATCAGCGCCCGTTTCATCGCCAACAAGAGCAGCTTTGAGTTTAAAAACAAGCAGATCACCGAGATGGCGGAGAAGCTGAAGGGCGCGGTGGAAGCACACCAGAAGAAAAAGGAACAGGAAAAGAAAGAAAAAGAAGCAAAAGAGAAAGCGGAGAAAGAAACCGCAGCAGAAGATAAAAAGGAGGCGTAGGCAGATATGAGCCGTTTTTTGAGCAAAGCAAGCGAATCACTTCTTCCGTATACACCGGGTGAGCAGCCGCAGGGGCGGAAATTTATCAAGCTGAACACAAACGAATGCCCGTATCCGCCAAGCCCGAAGGTTGCGGAGGCGATTCTGGCAGGGTATGAGGAAAATTCTTCTAAAATTATGCCGCTGGAACTTGCAAATTTACGCCTTTATTCGGATCCGGAAGAGCGCGTCCTTATCGAGGCGATCGCCGATCACTACGGCGTGGGAACAAACCAGGTCATCGCGGGCAATGGTTCCGACGAGATTTTAGGTTTTGCATTCCGGGCATTCTGCGACCAGAATGCGCCGCTTCAGTTCGCGGATCTGACGTATGGCTTTTATCCGGCACTCTGCGGGCTCTATGGAATCCCGTTCAAGGTAGTTCCGCTGGAGGAAGATTTTACCTTAAATATCGAACCGTATAAAAATTGCGGAAATAATGTGATCATCGCCAATCCAAACGCTCCGACAGGCATGAACCTGCCGCTTTCTGCGATTGAGGAAGTAGCGGCGTCCAACCCGGATCGCGTTGTGATGGTGGATGAGGCGTATGTGGATTTCGGCGGCGAATCGTGTGTATCACTGCTTCCGAAATACGAAAATCTGGTGATTATCCAGACCTTTTCCAAATCCCGCAGCTTAGCCGGCGCGCGCGTCGGATTTGCGATCGCAAGCCCGGAACTTATCGCCGACATGAACCGGATCAAATACAGTTTTAACCCGTACAACGTCAACCGCCTGTCGATTCTGGCTGGCGCGGCGGCGATGCGCGACTGGGACTACACGAAAGAATGTACCGGGCGCATCTGCAAAACGCGTGAAAAAACGACCGAGGCGCTCCGGGCACTTGGATTTACTGTGCTGGATTCGAAGACCAACTTCATTTTTGCCAAGAGCGGCGATATGCCGGGAAAAGTCTATTTTGATGGACTGCGCGAGGCAGGAATCCTGGTAAGACGCTGGGACAGCGAGCGGATCAAAGATTACGTCCGCATTTCCATCGGATCCGAGGAAGAGATGGAAACGTTTGTTGAGGAGACGAAGAAACTGGTGGAAGCGGCGAGAAGTGCAGTTGTAAGATAGGCTGGAATTCAATAGGTTCACGCATTTACTGTGGGAACCGTATGAAAATGCTGGCAGCATGGTTTTTGTAGATGGGGCAGCTGTGAATAAGAAAGGAAGGCTGGCAGAAATGTCAAGAGAACGCAAGATTTCATTAGAACGAAACACGGCAGAGACGAAAATCAGCCTGTCGATTGATTTAGATGGAACGGGAAAATATCAGGTCGATACGGGCTGCGGATTTTTAAACCATATGCTGGAGCTCTTTGCCAGACATGGACGGTTTGACCTCACATTGAAATGTGACGGAGATACGCAGGTCGATTACCATCATACGACAGAGGACATCGGAATCGCCATGGGACAGGCAATTTTAGAGGCGCTGGGTGATAAAAAGGGCATCCGCCGTTATGGCAGTTTCCTGCTTCCGATGGATGAAACACTGGTAATGACGGCGCTCGATTTAAGCGGACGTTCCTATCTGGTCATGGATGTGGAGATTCCGACCGAAAAAGTGGGCGATTTTGATACCGAGCTTGTAAAGGAATTTATGATTGCACTGTCCTCCAACAGCCGGATGACGCTGCATTTTAAAATGTTCCACGGCGAAAACAGCCACCATATCATCGAGGCGATGTTCAAGGGACTGGGACGCGCGCTCGGCGAGGCGGTGTCGATTGACGAGAAGTACCGGGACGAGATTCCATCGACAAAAGGGGTATTATGATCTAAGATAAAAGTAAGCATAACAAATCTATTTAATAGGTTTATAATGATTCAGCGGGTTCCTGCGTTGACTGCGGGAACATACATGAATTGATATAGGAGGCTGCAAATGATAACAATTATTGACTACGGCGTGGGAAACCTGTTTTCCCTCAGTTCCTCCCTCAGTTACCTGGGACTGGAAAATAAAGTCAGCCGCGATCCGGAAGATTTAAGAAAAGCGGATCACATCATTTTACCAGGCGTCGGCGCGTATGGCGATGCGATTGCGAAGCTGCGCGGATCCGGAATGGCAGAGCCGCTGCTGGATGAGGCAAAGGCGGGCAAACCGATCATGGGAATCTGCCTCGGAATGCAGCTTCTCTTTGATAAAAGCTATGAATACGGCGAGCATCAGGGTCTGGGACTGATTCCAGGCGTGATGGCAGACTTAAAAGAAGACATTCCGGCAAACTTAAAAGTGCCGCACATGGGTTGGAACAGCCTGCATCTGACAGAAAAAGGAAAGAAGCATCCGCTGTTTAAATACAGCAAAGAGGGCGATTACGTCTACTTTGTCCACAGCTTCTATGGAAAAGATTGTGATGAGAGTCTGCTGGCAACCTCGGAGTACGGCATTCCGGTCACGGCGTCCGCGGCAAATGAAAATATCATGGGCTGCCAGTTTCATCCGGAGAAGAGCGGGGAAGTGGGACTGCGGATTCTGAAGGCGTTTTCGGAGCTATAATTAATAGAAAAACAAGAAAGGTAACTGTTTTTTCAGGCTTGTAGATTGGATTTAAACAGTTATGGAGAGGAAACGGACATGGAGCTATTTCCGGCGATTGATTTGCGGGACGGCAAGGCGGTACGCCTGGTGCAGGGCGATTATAACCAGATGACAGTATTCAGCGACCGGCCGGAAGAGGTGGCGCTGGGATTCAAGGAGCAGGGCGCGAAAAACCTGCATGTGGTCGATCTGGACGGCGCGAAAGACGCGGCGCTGGCAAATTTTGACACGATAGAGAAGCTGATTAAGACAACGGGATTATTTGTAGAAGTCGGCGGCGGCATCCGCAACGAGGTATCCATCGACAAATACCTGTCGCTCGGAGCTGGACGCGTGATTCTCGGCACGGTGGCGGTCACAAATTATCCATTTGTCGAAGAAATGGTCCGCAAATACGGCGATAAAATTGCAGTCGGTGTGGACGCGAAGGACGGTTTTGTGGCGACTCACGGGTGGCTTGAGACGAGCGAGGTAAGAGGCGTTGACTTCTGCCGCCGCCTGCGCGATACGGGAGTGAAAACGGTCATTTACACCGATATTTCCCGTGATGGAAAGATGCAGGGAACGAACCTGGAGCTTTATAAAGAATTATCGCAGATTGAAGGGCTGGATATCGTGGCGTCCGGTGGAATCAGCAGCCTCAAGGAGATTGAGATCTTGAAAAATGAGGTGTATGGTGCGATTTTAGGAAAAGCGCTGTATCTGGGTGCGATTGATTTAAAGGAAGCACTGAAATATTCCGTTTAGGAGAAGCGCCGTATAAAAAGCGGCAAAAAAATCATTCGAATCATTCGAATCGTTCGAATGAATAATCAGAAAAAGAAATCAGGAGGGAACGGCATGATTTCAAAACGTATTATTCCGTGTCTGGATGTAAAGAACGGGCGTGTCGTGAAAGGCGTCAACTTCGAGGGAATCCAGGATGTGGCGGATCCGGTCGAGATGGCAGAATTTTACAACCAGAGCGGCGCGGATGAGCTGGTATTTTATGATATTACGGCAAGTGTAGAAGGAAGAAAAATCTTTACCGACATCCTGACTGAGGCGGCAAAACGGGTTTTCATCCCGCTGACGGTCGGCGGCGGCATCAGCACGCTGGATGATTTCGACCGCGTTTTAAAATGCGGCGCGGACAAGGTCAGCGTCAACAGCGGCGCGATCAAAAATCCGGAGCTTATTACCGAGGCGGCACACCGCTACGGCGATCAGTGTGTGGTGCTTTCGATGGATGTTAAACGTGTTGGAGACGAATACCACGTATTTAAGCAGGGCGGGCGTGTCGATACAGGCATTGATGCGCTGGAATGGGCAGAATCCGGCGTCAGACGCGGCGCAGGCGAGCTGGTGGTCAACAGTATCGATACCGATGGCGTGAAGCAGGGATTTGACATTCCGATGCTTTTGGAGATCGCGAAGCGTGTCGATGTGCCGATTATTGCATCGGGAGGCGCGGGAAAGAAAGAAGACTTTTTAGACCTCTTCCAGTATCCGCAGATCGACGCGGGACTGGCGGCGAGTATTTTCCACCGGAAGGAAGTAAATATTAAGGAACTCAAGCAGTATTTGGCGGAGAATGGGGTGGAGATGCGGTTGATCTAAATCGCATAGATTCCCAAAAAGTTAGAGGGCGGTGCTTTTTCGTGAGTAGGACGGAAAACGGGCGTCCAGAAACTTCCGAAAAACGCTTGCGCTCTTGCGCCTACGCAGCGGTGCTAAGTTCGAAAAGACCTCACTAAGCACCGGCGTATGCGATGTTTTCTACAGTTTTTGGGCGCCTGTTTTCCTAAGGATCGCGGGAGTGGGCGTCGGCGCTGCGTTGGACGCGGGGAATGTATATAAAAAATTTTAGTGGTAAGGTAGGATGAGAGTATGAGTGAGAATATCAACGAGATTGCAGGCGTAGAGCCGTCGTTTAAGATTGATGAGTTAAAGTTTAATGAGAAAGGTCTGATTCCGGCGATTGTGCAGGATCATTATAGCAAAAAGGTTCTGATGATGGCCTGGATGAATAAGGAGAGTCTGGAGATCAGCCTTCGTGAGAAGAAAACCTGTTTTTACAGCCGCAGCCGTCAGGAACTCTGGAGAAAGGGTGAGACGAGCGGGAATGTGCAGCATATTTCCAGTATTTATGCGGACTGCGATAAGGACACCTTGATTGTCGAGGTAGTCAAGGAAGGTCCGGCGTGCCATACGGGCGCGGAGAGCTGCTTCTTTGAGCCGGTTTACCAGAACGAGGAGATCACGCCGTTTTCCTATGAGGGACTTTACGACCTCATTATGGGACGTAAGACGAACCCGAAGGAAGGAAGCTACACCACCTACCTGTTCGACAAAGGTCTGGACAAGATTCTGAAAAAGGTCGGCGAGGAGTGTACCGAGGTTATCATCGCGGCAGCGAAGAAAGACAAGGACGAAACGATCTACGAGCTGGCAGACCTGTGTTACCATGCCATGGTTCTGATGGCAGACGCGGGCATCAGCGTAGAGGATGTGACGAAAGAGCTGGCGAAGCGGCATGTGGTGGATCATAAGGTGAAGCAGGAGTATATGCGGTAGAGCGGGCGAAATTAGAACGATTGAAATTGAAAAAGGTTAGAGGGAAAGCCATGCAGAGGTTCACAGATAGCTGCATGGTTTCCTTTTTTTATTATGAGAGTTTATAACTGTTCACAGGTAGGAATTTTCTGAACTGAAAATTCCGTACGATACAGTTCTGGTTGCAGACTTTGCTTAAGATGTGATATTCAGAAATTCTTACTTGAGTAAGAAAGAATAACCTTTGAGCGAAAGATGGAAGGATGGAAAGATTATGTCAAAAAGATGATGTTAGAACAATAAAATTACGAAAAATCCGTAAAAACATTGACATAAAAATCAAGAATTCGTATATTATATAAAAAGGAGGTACAAAAATATGTTGGTCCAATTTAAAATGAAAAATGTTCTTTCCTTTAAAGAAGAAACGATTTTTGATATGACAGCAATCAGCGCTTATAAGGAACATCCATCGAACCTGATTGATATAGATAAAAAAGAAAAATTTCTGCGGGTAGCGGCTATTTATGGTGCGAATGCCAGCGGAAAGTCCAATTTCGTGTGGGCCCTGAAGCTTTTTAGGCGAATTGTTTCCCAGTCGTTGAACAATGTTGATGATGAAACAGAGTCGGTACTCAAAAAATATAGCAGACCATTTTCTTTTGAAGAAAATAAGGGAAATTCAGAGTTTGAAATTGTACTGATTTTGGGGGATGAGGAGTATCAGTATGGTTTTGAGTATAATTCTGAGAAAATTGTGACGGAATGGCTGTACAGAAAGAACCTAAAGGCAAACCGAAAAGCGATGATTTTTGAGAGAGCGATGCAGGAAGTGAATCTTGGGGATTCTGTCAGAAAAAAATGTGAGGCTTATAAAGAACAAATTCCGTCGGAGACACTTGTGTTATCCTTCTTTAATAAACTTAATTTAAAAACAGATATTTTTAAAACCGTATATTCAGGGATTATGGATATTTTAGTTTTTACATCGGATGATTGTGAAAATACGAACTTCCTGGATGCCATCCTGCCTAGAATTATTGATAACGAAAAAGAAAAATTATTGGAGTTTCTCGCTGCAATTGATATTGGAATAAAGGATATTACGTATAAGAAAAAAGAAAAAGAAACGCTATTTTTTACATTTCATAAGGGAGAAGATGGGGAATTATATCCTTTAAATTTATACGATGAGTCAGAAGGTACAATCAAAAGTATCATGCTTTATATTCATGCTCATATGGCGATTATCAGCAATTATGTACTGGTGATGGATGAATTAAATGTAAAATTACATCCACTGCTGTTGAAATTTTTTATCGACTTATTCTATAATAACGACTCAATGGCTCAGTTGATTTATACCACACATGATACGACATTAATGGATAAGAAATTCTTTCGAAGAGATCAGATTTGGTTTGTACAAAAAGATGAGCTGGGACACTCGGAGTTGTGTGCGCTTTCGGATTTTAAGGTACGTTCCGATGCGTCATTTGAAAAGGATTATCTGGCGGGGGTATATGGAGGAATTCCATTTCTTAAGGAGTTTTCTTTGAAAGAAGGTGAGTAGGTGTGGGAACGGATGATTTATTTAAGAAACGCAGGGCAGAGCGACAAAAGAGAAAGCATGAATTTAAATCGGTTAATACAAATTCGTTTTTAATTGTTACAGAAGGTGAAAAAACAGAGCCACTTTATTTTAAAGGCTTGCAAAAGAAAATTAACGAAAAAGTAAATGGTCGAATTGATATCGTCGAAAGTCCGGTTATAGATATATTCGGACAAGGGTGCAGCACCAGTCGGTTGATAGAAGCAACTGAAGAGATAGTAAAAGATTCAAAGGTGTTTTATCAGAATATATGGGTGGTTTTTGATAAAGACGATTTTAAAGATTTTGATGAGGCAATCCGGCTGGGAAAAGAAAAGGGATATAAAATTGCCTGGAGCAATCAGTCATTCGAATATTGGCTTTATTTACATTTTGATGTTGTCAAGATTGGTTGACACATTTTTCTCAAGGACATCATGGACTAT
>NZ_CAKVZK010000022.1:0-46595 GCF_934835585.1 Clostridium sp. AF02-29
GACCGTACGAAAACATGGGTCAGCAGGCAAAAATCCCATTGCCGTAGGCAATTTTAATGGATTTTTGCGCGTGACTGTGAAGGTACTGAACAGTTACGAAATAAGAAATGAAATGTCTGTGTTTCAAAACATATTTATCTCAGAGGGAAACAACAAACTCAATGCATTTATACAAGATATAATTTCCCGCAACAATCAACCTGCAATACACTCAAAAAAGGAGTCCCCTTATGCCAGAAAATACCACCCACGAATCCCCCGCCTACGAAAAACGCGGCTACCTCAACCACGAATTCCGCCTCTTCCACCTGCGCGGGCAGATGGATACACCGGTTGCCTACCACTATCATGATTTCCACAAAGTCCTGATCCTGTTAAATGGCGAAGCAGACTACATCGTGGAAGGCCGTTCCTACCACCTCCGCCCGCTCGACATCGTCCTCGTCGGCGCGCACTGCCTGCACAAGCCGGTCGTGCCATACCACAGCCGATATGAGCGCATCATCCTCTACCTGTCGCCGGAATGCCTGGATGCATTCTCCTGTGCTGACTGTGCGCTCGACCTCTGTTTCCAGCTTGCCAGAGAACAGCAGTCCGATGTTCTGCGCCTCGGTTCCCTTACCATGACGCCGCTCTTAGAGGCGCTGTCAAGACTGGAAAATGCCTATCAGGCAGGTGGTACAAATGACAATGGCACAGACAATGCTAACTTTGAATCCCTTGGTGGCAGCAGTTATGGCTCCGGGCTTCTTCTGCGTTTATTATTCCTGGAATTTATGGTACACCTTGATCGCGCCGCCTCCGAAAACCATCGGGAATACGTTCCGACCTCCCCTTCCAGCGAAAAAATCCTGGAACTCATGCGCTACCTCTCTGAACACCCGGAAGAAGACCATACGATCGACCAGCTCGCCGCCCGCTTTTACATAAGCAAATACCACATGATGCGTCTCTTCCGCCAGGAAACCGGCTACACCATTACCGAATACCTGACCGAAAAACGCCTCCAAAACGCAAACGAGCTCCTGCGCCGGGGCACCCCCGTCACAGAAGCCTGCTATCAATCCGGATTCCGCAATTATGCAGCGTTCCTCCGGGCATATAAGAAAAAATATCGCGATACGCCGCATAATTTATCCAGATTAAATTACCAAGAGAATTTTACTATATAGAAGGAAACCTCCCTATTCTTCCCTCCGGAATTTCTGAATCGCCTCCATCAGCATCCTGAAATTCCGGATCATCGAATCAAACGCCCCATATTTATAAAAATTGATAAAGACAAGCCCCACCGGCACCGCCAGAATCATGCCTGTCAGCCCGCGCAGCTTAAATCCCAGATACAAAAGAAACAGGGTCATCAGAGGTGGCAATCCCATCGACTCCCCGACGATCTTCGGCTGGATGATCTGACGGACGACCTGCGTCAGGATGTAGAGCAGGATAAGTCCGGTCGCATACGCATACTCCCCCGCGAACAGCTTCACAACCGCCCATGGGAACAGCACCGTTCCAGTTCCAAAGATCGGCAGAAAATCCAGAATCGCCGTCAAAAATGCCAACAGGACACCGTAGCGGACACCCAGCACCAAAAATCCTGCCGCGAGAATCAGCGCCACCACACACATGATACGGAATTGTGCCAGAAAATATCCTCCAATCACTCCCTTTGCGTCCCGTTTCATATACTCGATATAGCGGAATATAAATGCCGGAAGATGCCCTTTCAGCCACCGCATGATGGACTCCCGGTCCGCCAGAAACAGATACGAAGACAGGATAGTAATGACCATATTTACCAGAAGATTCGGAATACTCTTCGCCACATGTCCGGCGATCTGCACGGTCGGTTCCGCCGCCCGCGATACCAGTTTTCCAAACAAACCATCCAGATTATCCGAAAATGCCAGCAGCGGCGGCTGTAAATTCTGAGGAAAATATTCTGCAAGCTTCCGCCCATTCTGCAATGCATCCCCGATCTCAGCGATCACACTCTGATATATTTCCGGTGCATCCGCCAGAAAACTTCCCATTTCCCGGTAAACCAGAAGACCCGCCCCGTAAAAAAGACCGATCACGATCGCCAGCGCCGCGATAATGATCAGCATCGAGCCGTGGCGCCGCACCAGCTTCACGCGCCGTTCCAGAAACCGGACCAGCGGATTTGCTAAAAGTGCCAGGATCCATCCAACCACAAACGGCATGAAAAAGCGCAGAAGCCTAGGACCTAAAAAGATGACCAGACATAGACCCAGGAACGGAATCACAATATTCAGAATCATTCTAAGATATCGTTTCATCTCATCCTTTTCCTTTCCGAGGCAATGATGCAATTTTGCTATACCAGATTATAGTGTTCCGCAATCTTTCTGAATGCCGGAAGCGATCTCTCGATCTGCCCATACGATACGCAGTATGCGATGCGCACATAACCCGGGCAAGCGAATGAACTTCCCGGTACTACCAGTACATTGTACTGTTTGCATACCTCGCAGAATTCCTTCTCATTCTCCACCGGGGATTTCACGAACAGGTAGAACGCGCCCTCCGGCTTGATGCAGGAAAATCCGCACTCTTTCAGTCCGTTGTAAAGCAGGTTACGGTTGCGGTCGTAAGCTTCCAGATTCACATTCGCATCTACGCAGCGCTTGATGACTCTCTGCATCAGGGATGGCGCATTGACACAGCCCAGAACACGGTTCGCGATCGTTGCCGCCTGGAATACATTTGCGCTCTCATCCATCTCAGACGGGATTACCAGATAACCGATACGCTCGCCCGGAAGGGACAGGGACTTGCTGTACGAGTAGCAAACCACTGTATTGCGGTAATATTTTGTCACATACGGTACAACCGCGCCGTCGTAAGCCAGCTCACGGTACGGCTCATCGGACAGAAGCACGATCGATGTGCCAAATTCCTTCTGTTTCTTTTCCAAAATTGCTGCAATCTTCTGCAGTGTTTCCTCGGAATAAATAACACCGGTCGGGTTGTTCGGGGTGTTGATGATGATCGCCTTGGTTTTTTCGTTGATCTTTTCCTCAAATTCAACGAGATTCGGCTGGAAATCCACCGTATTCGGAGATACAACCACCAGCTCGCCATCATAGTTGCGGACATAGGAACCATACTCTACAAAGTACGGTGCAAAGGTAATGACCTGCTCTCCTGGATTTAACAGGGTCTTTAAAATGACATTCAGACCACTTGCCGCACCGACCGTCATCAGAATGTTGCCTGCGTGAAAGGAGGTGCCGAACCGGCGGTTTAACGACTGTGCGATCGTCTCGCGCACATCTTCATAGCCTGCGTTGGACATATATCCGTGTACAAACAGGGAATCTTCTTCCTTTACGATATCCTGAATCGCCTGATTTACCTCTGCCGGAGCCGGTACGCTCGGGTTTCCAAGGCTGAAATCAAATACATTCTCACGTCCATATTTCGCCGCCAGCTTATTGCCCTCTTCGAACATCATACGGATGGCGGAGTTATTTTTCATAAGCGGTATCATTTTTTCTGAAATCATTGGCTTACCCTCTTTTCTATAAAATTGATCAATGCGGCAATTCAATCTGTATACAAGCAGCACTTTAACTTGCTGAATTGTCGTCTTTTTGTTATTATAGCAGATTTTATTCCATTTTTATATCTTAATCCATATATTTTTACCGCCCTGCAATCTTATGCGATACCAGAAATGCCACAACCGCTGTCACCGCGAAATAAAACCATGTGGACGGATTGCTGAACCAGGTTGTGAAAAACGATAACAGCATGTAAAGTGCAAACTGTGCGTACAGAAGATAGGTAATCGGATTCTGCACCTGGCGCATCATCCGCATCAGCAGATACGCCGCCGCTCCTAACAGGACAGAAAAGACGAACACGCCAATTACGCCGAAATCGTAGTACGCATCATAAAACATCGTCAGCGTCGTCAGCTCTTCCTTCGTCACATAATATGGAAATGCTGTCAACGACGGAACCAGAAACTTGAGTCCCGTCAGCGTCCAGAACGGTGCCAGCATTTTCATGCCCCAGCTGTGCTTCACAAGTCCCTTGACCAGACAGTCGAAATTATCGTAATTGTTTGCAATATAAATATACGGCTGCGTCACAAAAATCGGCAGGTGCCGTTTCATCTCAAAAACCGTATTCAGGTAGGCAGTATCATGGCTGCGCGCGATCGTCAGCAGAATGTAGAGCATAATCAGCCCCGCCAGTGCAAAAACAACGTAGATCGGATTCAGCTGGTGTTCCATCTGCATGTAGGTAATCAATGCCAGCAGTACCGCAAACAGGAGCTGGGAGCGCGACACGCACAGAAGCGGAATCGCCACCGCCGCTGCATCTGCCAGAAGCATACACACCAGCCGTCTCCGGCTGCGACCGCCCTCGATGCAAAAATAGATCACAGAGAGCGCCGGAACCAGCACACAGGACACCGTCAGATAATGAAGCCCGGTCACATGGAAATAGGAATAGGCATGCGGAACTCCACGGAGCAGCAGCGGAATATAGCCCATATAGACCGCCTCGATCGCGAAGCAGCCTGCCGATACCACCGCCAGCGCCACCGCGCAGAAAAAAACAGTTCCGGCATAGGATTCCAGCCCCCGGCGCTGCACCGCGCCGGAATGACCGCCCACACGGACGGACGCTTCGCCGGAAAATGCTTCCAGATAATAAAAAGCCAGATAAAAGCCCGCAAACGCCGCCAGAAGTCCCAGCCACGTTCCCGCACTCCATGCCTGACTTAAATAACTAAGCTTCATACACGCCAGTCCCTGTCCACCTACAAAGGAAAGAGCGAAAATTCCCCGCAGATGCAGAAGATTTCCACTCCGGATATAGTCTGACGCATACAGATACACCGCCGCCGCCAGAAGCCCTGCGCCGGATAAAAGATAATGGCGGCTGAGCGCCAGAAGCAGCGAAGCCGCATAGCAAACCAAATAAACGATCATAGTTCCATCCTATCCGTACGTCTGTACACAGTCTTTTACCGCACCGTTTTTTCTACTCGCCCAGCCCGTCATCAACAATTTTCAGCATCGCTGACAGAGCTTCCTCCTCGTCTTTTCCATCACAGATAAACTCGATCTCATCACCGCTCTTGATGCACGCCCCAAGCACGCTCAGGACACTCTTTGCATTGGACACGGTGCCACGGAACTGGAACTGGACGGAACAATCGAATTTTACCGCCTCATTACACAGGATTCCCGCCGGTCTCAAATGCAGACCGGTCGGGTTTTTTAATTTAATTTTTGCTTTTACCATTATTTTAACTTCTTTCTCCTCATTTGTGGACGGCGTACCATGCTTTATGCCACATTGCCGCTCTCTGCATCCACATTTTCTTTTGCCGAGCTTGCCCCGCTCTCCCGGTTGGAACTGCTCTGGCTGTCCGTGTCTCCACGGTTACTCTCGGTGCTTTCCGTCGTCTGGGCGCTGGAGCTTCCATGCTCGCTGACCCGCACCGTCACAGCCGGTGCCGACAGCATCTTATACGCGTCCCCCAGCTGGAGCTGCGCCGTTGCCGTGTGCTCGCCCAGTCCCATGCCTGATACATCGACCCGGATATTCATCTTCGACGCCGACAGACTGCTTAAATCCTCCTCGAGTCCCTGTACCTTGACTTCCATCTTCGTATCTTCGACGGTATAGCTGTAGCTGCTGTTCTTTCCGTTTAGAGTCACATTCTCCGGTTTGACCGTAAAGGTTTTCTCCGTCAGCTTCTCCACCTGCAGTGTCACGTTGATCGTCGTGCTGTCCAGTCCCACGATCGTAAGCCCGGACGGCAGGTAATCATCCAGATCGATCTCGCACTCCACATCCTTTGTCGCGCCCTGCACATTGAGGGACGGTCCCTGAATCGTGATCGTGCTGACCGAAGCCAGATCGGTCTTGAGTCCTGCCACAGACACCGACTTGATATCCGTCTTCGGCCCCGTATAGCGGTATCCATCCGCCACCTCGCCGCTGACGTCAAAATCAAGCGGTACTTCTTTTACTTTCAGGATCTGCATCGTATAAGAGACATCTCCGCCAACCGTCTTGACAGAATCTCCCAAATCTGACAGCACATTTCCATTGGCGTCAAAATACTCCGGTGTTGCTGTTCCACTGACATCCGCCACAGCACCGTCAATATTAAAACGGATACCCACGCTGCTGATCTGTCCGATCAGGGAGGTTGGTCCTTTGACCGTCACCTGAGATGGCACCATTGTCACCTCACCTGCCTCGTAACCGTCTGCCGCCTCGCCCTGCGGATACGCTTTCAGCGTAAATGCCTTGGTCTGCAGCGCCTCGGTCGTGATCTTGATGACCTCCGGGGACTTCACAACCGGCGTGGACTCCAGCAGTTCCTCATTGTTCACCACTTCCACTCGGATCGGGATCGCCCCCGTCACATCATACATTTCCGACAAATCCGCATAGGCGTTGAAATCCGACGCCTTTACCTTATAATCATCCTTCGTCCGGATCTTGAAACTGATCACCGCCGTTTTTTTGCCTACCACATCATAGGCAAGATCCGCCTGCTCCAGCACCTGATCGTTCGTGATCGTGACCGGAACCTCCCTCGTCGATACCTTGATCGGGTTCGCCACATTCACGACTGCCAGCCACACAAAGAAAGCACAGAACAGGGCAATCAGCTTGATCGCAAGATTATTCGTCAGCTTTTCTTTCATTTCTGCGTCTTCCCTTCCATATTCTGAAACGACCTGTGTTTTCCGTTTCCCGTTTTACCAGAACCGACAACATATCTCTCAGTTCATCACCATCCTTGACACTCTTAAGCCGTCCGGACACAGCCACCGACACGCGCCCCGTCTCTTCCGATACAACCAGGGTCACGCTATCGGTCGCCTCACTGACTCCGACTGCCGCACGGTGTCTGGTTCCCAATGCCTTGCTGATATCCATATTGTCCGAGAGCGGCAGATAACAGGTCGCCGCCGTCACACGGTTACCGCGAATCACGACCGCGCCGTCGTGCAGCGGTGTGTTGTGCTCAAAAATATTGATCAGAAGCTGGCTCGTCACGATACCATCGACCTCGATGCCCGTCCGCTCGATCTCTCCGAGCGGCGTGCCCCTCTCGATGACGATCAAGGCGCCCGTCTTGACTTTTCCCATCTCAAAACAAGCACGCACCAGCTCTGCAATCGTCTTTTCGCTGAAATCCTCATTTTTCTTCGTATCATCCGTTGAAAACAGCGTCGTCAGCACGTTCTGGCTTCCGATCTGCTCCAGTGCTTTCCGCAGCTCCGGCTGGAAAATAACGATGATCGCCGTTACCGCAATGTACGACGTCTTTTCCAGAAGCCACAGAATCGTATCCAGTTCCAGGATCGCAGCTGCCAGAAAGAATGCAAGAATAAAAATAATACCCTTCAGAAGCGTCCACGCCCGCGTATTTTTGATCCAGATCAGCATTTCATATACCAGAATTGCTATAATCGCGATCTCTATTAAATTTTTAAAGGTTATCTTCGGTACGAACGAGATCCACGAATAAATCTCCGCCAGTATCTCTGCCATTCTTTTCCCTCCCTTTCGGGCTGCGTTTCTGTTACCAGTCACGTACATATGACCCGTCACGCATTTCTTTTAACAACAAGTTTCTTTTATAAAATAGTCTATCTTCTCTTTACTTTATTGATTTCCTGTACCTTTACATCCGTCCTCGAAATCGCAATCTTTGGAACCGCTTTCACATAGTAATAATAATCATCATCCTCAAACTGCGTGTACTCGGTCCGGCTGTAATCGACCGAAAAAACAAACAGCTGATAGAGCAGCGACGCAATGACCGCACCAATCATTCCCACAACCAGCTCCGGCACTGACACCGGAACGCCAAAGCGGAAATCGCCGATAAACACAACCAGAATCTGTAAAATAAGGCCAGCTCCGATCGCGATCCCCCAGGAGTAGTTGATCGACAGTTTCTTGAGCACACAGACCGTCAGAGCCCCCAGGCAGCATGCCGCAATCATGACAAGCATCGCCGGGTTTGCCAGCAGGTTTTTGATGACCTGCGCCAGCATCTGCGTGATCTCAGTCTGCTCACTGCCTGCCAGGAAGCTTCCGTTCTGCTTCACATACAGAATCACGTAGTACAGAAAAATCCCGCAGCTCATCGGAATCACCGATACGAGGCTTCCAGTCAGTCCGAGAATCATCGGGACTGCAAACGGCACCTTCAGAAAAAACAAGATCGGCGTTACAATCAGGTACGCGCTGTCACCCGGCTGAAATCCGTAATACAGTAGCACCACGATCAGAAGGAACACCAAGGTGATGAGCGCCACTTCCATCGATGCTGCAAAGAGCTGTGCCAGCAAAAAAATCCCAATCAGAAACGCAATGGCTCCAAATGGGAGAAATGCACATATAATTCCCGCAAACAGCGGCACCAGACCGCCGCTCAGTTTCGGCATCAGTCCGATGTTCTGGTTAATCAGAAACACCGCCGCAAAGGCAGTTATAAAACGCAGGAATGCATTCACAAATGCACTGTATCTCGCATAGAAAGCCTTGAGTGCTTCTTTCCCTGCAAGGAGTCCTCTCATCTGCCTCTCCTCTCTCTCTCCATTTTTCTGGCGCGCCGATGTATATCGTAGCGCTTATCCAGATGTTTCAGTTTCGCTATGTAGATCCGGTTCATCTTTTCCTCGTACTCATACCGCCCGCCATACACGATGATCGTCAGCACGACATACAGAAAAAGCCCCCCGAGGTATAAAGCTCCTCCTCGAAAAGCCAGTCCCTTCAGTTCATCCATTCCTATCGAACTCAGAACTACTTCTACATTAAATAATACCCACATTCCAAAGAGAAGTATGCTGCACAATGTATAGCTTATAAATCCCCGGAGCAGATTGCGGCTGATATAGTCGCTTTTAAAATACTGATTGACTGTTTTCATCTGGGAAGCATGCTTCTTCTCAAACAGTGCCAGTTCGGTCATTAATTTTATCTTGTCTTCGTTGAGCATAC
This sequence comes from Clostridium sp. AF02-29, assembly GCF_934835585.1. Lineage (NCBI taxonomy): Bacteria > Bacillati > Bacillota > Clostridia > Eubacteriales > Clostridiaceae > Clostridium > Clostridium sp. AF02-29. The sequence continues at coordinate 9,022 of NZ_CAKVZK010000022.1, forward strand.
ATGGTTCCTTTTTTATATATGCCGCGGCTTCCGGTCCAATACGTCCCGTTTCTGAAACCGCTGCGCCAAAAACGCATTCTTCCATAAATTATAACATAACTTTTTTCTCTTGGCGAGGGGGCGGGGGGATTTTTCATAGGTTTTTCATAAATTTGTAAGGGATTGTCAGACATCAAAAAAGAGCTCTGCCGATCACACATTTTCGCATGATCGGCAGAGGGTATCAAGTCTGTTTCATAAGATGTAAAAACTATGCCTTTTTTGCTTCTTTTTATGTTGTGATACTTTTATGATATTAGGATCAAAAGGTTCGAAACATGCGTAAGCAGCCTTTTTCCAGACAATCAGAAGAAAAGAGGGATTTTGTTTTGAAAATCGCGATTGTAGATGATTTGTCCAGTGTATGGGTGCAATACCTCGCGCTCCCTTGCTTTGGCGTTTTATTTAAGCTGATAGTAGACGCCGAGAGCGGAATGATTTTATTTCTATATTTATTTATCATCGATTATCTGTTGGTCGTGCGTGCCGCCGCTTTCTGCATCTGTCAGGCGCTCTTCGGCTACAACTTTTTCTCCTGTCAGACCGGGTGTTCCGGCTCTGAAAACACGCCGCCTTTCATCCGTCTCTCCGCGGTGCAGACGGGTACCTCCACCCTGTCCATCACCACGGACAACACCAGCGCATTCAGCCCTACCTGGATGAATGAAAAACTGGTATCGACCAAACCTGCGGGAAGCGGCATCGGAACCGAATCGATCCGCATGATCGCCGAACAGTACCACGGCGATGCACGGTTTGAATGGCGGGACCGCGTATTTTATGCTTCGGTATTACTGAACCCATAATGATACAAAAACCAGATATCCTCTTTTTATATAATGATGATTAGTAACTGTTCAGTAGGTCTGCGCATTTACTGCGCTGACCGTACGAAAACATGGGCCAGCAGGCAAAAATTCCATTGCCGTAGGCAATTTTTAATGGATTTTTGCGCGTGACTGTGAAGGCACTGAACAGTTACGATGATTATAAATTTTCTGCTATCTCCCTACATAACCGGTTCCTGCAGCACGGTTCCCTCCGGGAATGCGGTACGGAACACGCGGCGCACCAGCGGACCTGCTACGATGAGCTGGAACGGAAGCGCCATGATGATGTTCTTCGGAATATTGGTCAGCCAGATGATGAGCAACTGGCTCCATGCGCCGGATTTCACGCAGGCTTCCAGACCGCCATATAAGGACATAACAAATACCATCGGAACGACCATGCAGCAGGAGATCGTGATTACTTTACGAAGTGTGCTGCTCTCCGGTGATACAAAGTAACGGAACGCAATTCCCTTCGCCGGACCGGACACGATGAACCAGTCAAACAGAAACGCATACACGAATGCAAACGGGAATCCGATCCATCCTTCGCGGATCGTTTCCAAGGATAAATATCCCATATGAAGGGTTACATTGTACATACTCATCCAGAGTACCATAGTGAAACACATGATAACGGAATAGATAAAACTTTCTCTCTTATTTCTTGGCATTTTCATTCTCCTCCTATAAAATAATTGCTTCTATCCAGATGCATCGGCAAATCAGTCCGGCACACCCACGCGCAAGATGCTGTCCGTGATAAATTTCACAAAATAAAAAGCAGCAGAAATCGGAAACTCGTTTCGATCTCTACTGCTGTATGCAATCTCACTGCGTTTTTTCAAACTATATTCAACTTGGGTTACGGTTCGCTATTATAACGTCTTTTTTCCATTCGTGTAAGCACTTTTTTTATTTTTTCACAATTTCATCATATTGAACGATCAATTTTTTCTATTTTTCATTCCGCTTATGCAACTTGACAAGAGCTGCTTTTTCAGCTCCCCTTTCATTTTTTCCGAATTTTTCCCTAAAAACAGGCAAATAGATATTGACAATACTGCCTTTATTCGATAGAATGTAATAGTATGTTTACATTGAACTGTCCGTGTCCAGGCTTTAATGCAAACCAAATACAAAATGAATTACGAATCAAAATAAAAGAATTTATGATGGAGGTACACTACATTGGCTAACATTAAATCCGCAAAAAAAAGAATCTTAGTTGCAGAGACAAGAGCTGCAAGAAACAAGGCTATCAGATCCAAAGTTAAAACTGCTGTTAAGAAAGTTGAAGCTGCTGTTGCTGCAAAAGATAAGGCTGCTGCACAGGCTGCATTATTAGCTGCTACCAGCGAGATCGATAAGGCTACTTCCAAGGGCGTATACCACAAGAATACAGCTTCCCGCAAAGTATCCCGTCTTTCCAAGGCTGTAAATACTCTGGCTTAATTATCCAGAGCGGATCTTTCGAATTATATATTAAAAATTAACCCAAATTAAAAAACCATTATTCTGTGGGTGTGACAGAATAATGGTTTTTTGTTGCTTCTTTTCCAGCCGGGTCCGGTCGAAGAACCGCTGATTCTGATGCTGGCACTGCCCTTTAGAATCAGCGCACGGAACTTCTGGGCTGACTGATCAGCAGCTCCACCGCCAGCCGGTCGCCCATCCGCCCGGTCTTGACTGCCTCCTCGGCATCCACGCAGGTCTGCACATAGGAAATGAGCTGTTCTTTCGTAAATGCCGCCGCCTGGCTGCTGAGTTTTCCGGCTACGAACGGAGGTACTTTCAATTTCGAGGCAACCGTCCCCCGGTCTGCGCCGGACGCCTGCAATTCTCGCACCAGCAAAAGTTGGTTAAACTGTCTGGCAATCAGGAACAGGATCCGCATCGGCGGCTCCCTGAGTGTCAGCAGGTCTTCGTACAGATCCATCGCCCGCTTCGTCTTTCCCGCCGTGATCGCTGCTACCATGTCGAAGATCTTGTTCGTGATCTGCACGGTCGTAATGGCTTTCACATCCTCTGCCGTCACTACCTCACTGCCCATCGTGTAGGAAATGAGTTTTTCCAGCTCCATCCGGATGTTTTCCATATCATCGCCGACGCGCTCCAAAAAGAGATTCATCGTGGACGGCGTGATCTTCCGCCCATTCTGCGCCAGGATCGTCGCCGCCCATCTGGCGAGCTGCGCGCTGTCCTGCCGCTTCATCTCCGCAATGTGACCCAGATCCTTGACCTTTTTGTAGAGTTTGTTTCGCTTATCGACCGCCTCCTCCACAAATACGATGCAGGTCGTGTCCGGCATCGTCGGCAGATACTCCGCCAGCGCCTCCGAAGAAGTCTTGAAAAATCCGCTGTCCTCGATCAGAATCAGACGCCGCTCGCTGAAAAATGGCATCGTGTCCGCCAGACTGATCAGCTCGTTCATATCCAGCCCTTTTCCCTCGAAATAATTGTAGTTCATCGTATCATCGCCCGAGATCGCCGCCCGCAGCTTCTTTTTATAACTCTGCTTCAAAAACGCCTCTTCGCCATATAGCAGATAAACCGGCTTAAATGTGCCATTTTTGATGTCTTCATTGATCGTCTGCATTAACTCCGTCCCCGCCTCCTGGTTCTATTCGATAAAAACAGATCCATTTTTTCGAATGACTGTCCATCCGGTTGCTTTCCTGTCTATTTTTTCACTTCCTACTATTATAAACATTTTTCTAAAATGTTGTCTACTGTAAACCCATAAAAAGAATAAAACAGCAGATCCTTTTGTTGCTTGAAATTTTTCCTTGGTTCACTTTCTGTCAAAACCTACATGACCATCCCCAGCAAAAGATAGACCGCATACGCTACGATCCACGCAACCACGCACTGCGCCACCACGACAAAGCAAGCCCATTTTCCGCCCAGTTCGCGTCTGACCGATGAGATCGCTGCCACGCACGGCGTATAGAGCAGGCAGAAAACCAGCAGACTGACCGCTGAAAGAGGGGTCAGAATGTCACGCAGGCTCTGAGTCGTCCCGAACAGAACCGACAGCGTTGATACAACACTCTCTTTTGCCATAAATCCGGTCAGAAGTGCCGTGCAGACACGCCAGTCGCCTAATCCCATCGGCGCAAACAGTGGTGCAATCACACCAGAAATAACCGCCAGAAGACTCTGCTGGGAATTGGACACAACATTCAGGTGCAGATCAAATGTCTGAAGGAACCAGATTAAAATCGTCGCCACAAAAATAACCGTGAATGCTTTCTGCAGGAAATCCCTTGCCTTTTCCCAGAGAAGCTGGGCGACATTGCGCGCCCCCGGCATCCGGTAGTTCGGAAGCTCCATGACGAACGGAACGGCTTCACCCTTAAATAAAGTTGTTTTAAGAAGCATTGCCATCAAAATTCCCATCAGGATTCCCAACAGATAAAGTGCAATCATAACAATCGCCCCATGATGTGGGAAAAAGACGGCGGTAAAAAACGCATAAATCGAAATCTTGGCGGAACAGCTCATAAACGGAGTCAACAGGATCGTCATTTTTCGATCCCGTTCCGAAGAAAGCGTCCGGCTTGCCATGACTCCTGGTACCGTGCAGCCAAAGCCAATCAGCATCGGTACGATACTCCGTCCGGAAAGGCCGATCTTTCGAAGCAGTTTATCCATCACAAACGCCACACGTGCCATATAACCGCTGTCCTCTAAAAGCGACAGGAAGAAAAACAGCGTCACAATGATCGGCAGAAAGCTCAAAACACTTCCGACACCATTGCACACACCATCGATCAGCAGGGAATGGAGCACCGGATTGATACCTGCCGCTGTCAGCGCTGCGTCTGCCCGCTCTGTCAGCCATCCAATCACCAGTTCCAGACCATCTGAAAGAACCGCGCCAATCACATTAAATGTCAGCCAGAATACCAGACCCATGATTGCAATAAATGCCGGAATCGCCGTGTAGGTTCCGGTAAGAAGACGGTCAATCTTCACACTTCGCCGGTGTTCCCGGCTTTCCCTCGGTTTGACGACTGTCTGCCTGCAGACTTTTTCGATAAAACCAAACCGCATATCCGCAATCGCAGCTGCCCGATCCAGCCCGCGTTCCTTCTCCATCTGGCAGATAATATGTTCCAGTGTCTCTTTTTCATTCGTGTCCAGATTCAGACGCGCCTCAATCTCCTCATCGCCTTCTGCCAGCTTTGATGCAGCAAAGCGCACCGGAATACCCGCATTCTGCGCGTGATCTTCGATCAGATGCATAATGCCATGCAGGCAGCGGTGCACCGCACCACCGTGATAATCCGCATCACAGAAATCCTGCCGTCCCGGTTTCTCCTGAAAATGCGTTACATGAAGCGCATGATCGATCAGCTCTCCGATTCCTTCATTTTTTGCCGCTGAGATCGGGATAACCGGAATTCCCAGTTCTTCCTCCAGTTCGTTGACACGGACAGAACCGCCGTTCTGACGCACCTCGTCCATCATATTAAGCGCCAGAACCATCGGAATATCCAGTTCCAGAAGCTGCATGGTCAGATACAGGTTGCGCTCAATGTTCGTCGCATCCACGATATTGATGATTCCCTTCGGGTGCTCCTGCAAAATAAACTGACGCGTCACCAGCTCCTCATTCGAATATGGCGATAAGGAATAGATTCCTGGCAGGTCGGTCACTTTCGTATTTTCATGTCCGCGGATCGTGCCATCCTTCCGGTCCACCGTCACGCCTGGGAAATTCCCCACATGCTGATTGGAGCCGGTCAGCTGGTTAAAAAGCGTCGTTTTGCCACAGTTCTGATTACCTGCCAGGGCAAACGTCAGGACGGTGCCATCCGGCAATGGGTGTTCCTCCGCCTTTGTATGGTATTTTCCACCTTCTCCGAGTCCAGGGTGATCGATCGCGCGCGCCATCGGAATCCCATGTTCCTTTTTATCCGCTGCTTCAGTTCCTGCCTCGCGTACATTCTCAATCTCTATCTTCTCTGCATCCGCCAGGCGCAACGTCAGTTCATAGCTATGAATCCGCACCTCAACCGGATCGCCCATCGGCGCATATTTTACCATCGTAACCGATGCAGTCGGAATCAATCCCATATCCAGAAAATGATGCCGCAGTGCACCCTCTCCGCCAACTGCCCGAACGGTTGCAGTTTTTCCTATTGGTAAATCCTTTAATGTCATTCTCTGCCTCCATCTCTCTTCATTGGTCAAACTCATTGTATGTCATCAGGCTTCTACATCCGCCTGATTTTGAAGCAAAGCATAGAGAGAAAAATACTATTGAAACTTTTTCTCAATTATGTTTCCAGATAAGTCTATTGTACTTTAGGGAATTTGTCAATCGTTGGAATCTTTAAGAATCTACCAATCAGAAAAAAACACAGAAAAGATAAAAGAAAAACAGCAAGGATGAATCATCCTCACTGTCTCAAAATAGCTGGGCTACAAGGATTCGAACCTTGAAAATGACGGAGTCAGAGTCCGTTGCCTTACCATTTGGCGATAGCCCAATCTTTTATTTCATAGCTGTCTCAGCCACATTTATTATTATATCATAAATTTTTGTTTCGTCAAGTATTTTTTTCAAACACTTATGTTTTTTTGAACAATTATAATTGTTTACCAGTTCGAAACATTTTACAATCTCGTAATGCCCCGGATATTTTTCCGTCACGAGACTTCCTGCAAATAATTCTAATGGTTCTTAAAATTCCTGCTGCCCGAATCCAACTTCTGATAACTCCAGACATATCATGGTTCAGGCAGCAGGAATCATATATCCTCATACACTCCGCTTTAATTAGCTGACTCCGCATCTGTCTTCGTTTCTTTTTCCGTCTGCTTTGTCTCCATCTGACTGTACTCTGTCTCCGAGTGCGTGCTCTCTTTTACTGCTTCTGTCAGTGTCTCCGGCGCACGGGATGTCTCGGACGGCTTTGTCTCCACTGTCTCATCATCCGCATCGTCGTCATCCTCATCCATCAGATCATCCGCAATATCCGGCGTCTCGAAATAGCCTTTTATCGTACCAAAGGAACCGCCGTCCCGCACTGCCACTCCGCCGAGCGTAAACGTGCACTCCGTATTGGCTGGAAGCCCTTTGACGTGAATCTCACAGGAAGTTCCGCCTGTGTCCGTGATTCTCGCCGAATAGCTCTGACCGTCCGGATCTACCACCGACACGGTCGGATTTTTCCATTTAACCTTTTCCTTAAAAACGATGTTCAGCGAACCGCTCTCGTAGTCTACATAGTCAATCTTCGCTTTCTTGCCTCCCGAATCGACTTCTTCCTCGTCCTCATCTGCTGCGGCAGTTGTCTCCACCGGGCGTGCGGCAGTCGATGGCTGTTCTGCCGGCGTCGGTTCATTTTCCGGCTGACCGGTGCTTTCCACAGTCGTCTCCGCTAAGGTTTCTTCCTCGGTCTGCGGCAATGTCACCTCATGAACCAGAGCCGCATCCGTCTCAATGGTGCTGTCCGTCTTCGAATAACCTACCGTATAAGCACGATCTGCGATCTCCCGCGCAATCTCTTCCATCGTCATACCAGCAAATTTTTTCATATCATTTTCGGTCAGGTCGTTATCACGGATCAGCTCCCGCAGAAAATACGCTTTTCCATAAGAAATATTGTATTTCTCCGCCAGATCCTGAATCTCTCCGGTTACCTTCATCCGCTGGTCATAGACAACCGCCTGTACCGCGTGTTCCTGCAGGGAAGACTCTACATCCCCTACGACATCCTGACGCAATGATGATGCCTTTTTCTCATTCTCATTGGACACGGTAACCAGAATCGCATTGTCCAGTTCATCCAGATAACCGTTCCGGACCATCGAACCGATCAATGCATTGACCGCTATATCAAGGTCTACATTTTTCAAATTCATATCATCCAGGATCGTCTCCGCATCCTCATTAAGCGGATTCGCCTGCAATACTTTCTCGTTCCGGTTGACGGAAAGCTCAATACTCGGATTGACATCGATGCCAATCACCGAATCGACACGGTGATTCTGGTAAAATGAAACACCGCCTCCTAACACAGCCACACACAGGCAGGCGGCTGCTGCCATCGCCACGGTTCGCATCCGGCGGTACATCCGTACACGGCGGGATGGTTTTACATAGATCTCCTGTGGTGTCGAGAGATCGATTTTATCGAATACGTTGGGAGTCAGGGCGTCCATCGCCGATCGCAGATGTGACTCAATCTCATCCTGTTCCCACGCTGTTTCAGAGTGATCGGTCAATGTACTCCCTCCTCTCTCAGGTGTTTTTTCAGTTTTTTCATAGCACGGTTGTACTTGGAAAGCACCGTTGCCAGCGGCATCTCCAAATCTGCCGCGATCTCACGATGTTTTAACCCCGCTGATGTCCGCAGAAGTACAATCTGCCGTTCTTCTTCATTTAATATTTTGAGTGCTGCGTGTAATACCATCTTATCCGCAGCATCCTCTATCTGGGGACAGAATTCCCCTGTCTCCATCTCAGAAAGATCCGAAAGCCCGATATCCGCTTCATGCTTCTGGTCACGGAAGCGCATATAGCAAAGATTTCTAGCGATCGTAAACATCCACGCCAGCGGTTTGCCCTGCGACTGATAGCTTCCAGCCGAAGTCCAGACCTTTAAATAAAGCTCCTGCATGACCTCCTCAGAGTCCTGCGGATTCCGCAAAATCGATAGAATAAAACCGTATATAGTTTTATCCGTATTCTGATAAAGCTGCTGAAACGCCGCCTTATCTCCCTCTGCCACTCGCAGAAGCAGCTTTTCATCGCTCATCTTATCATAGGCGACCGGCTCTTCCATGGTCGTTAAAAGCCCCATCAAAAACATGGACGAAATTTCCTTTCTATATAACTTAATGCAGAGAAACCAGTTCTTATTGCATTTGTTATGAATTTTTTCTGATTTCTGTCCAGCTCCTCACGGCAGCTGGCAAAAATCAATGCAGCTTTATTCATACTCGACCCGTTCCAGAAAAAGCCCCTCCGGCGGCGCCGTAAAGCCTGCCCGCGCTCGGTCACAGGAAAAAAGCGCCTCCGCCACTGATTCTGGTGTCCGCTTATGAAGTCCTACCTCGATCAGTGTACCGGTCAGGATTCTTACCATATTATATAGGAAGCCATTGCCACGAAAATGCAGTTCGCACACACTTTCCTGCATGGTCAGCTCAATAGCAGTGAGATTCCGCACCGTCGATTTTTTCATCCGTTTCAACGAACAGAATGCTTTAAAATCGTGCTCACCCGTCAGATACGCAGCCGCACGTCTCATAGACGCTATGTCCAGCGGTTCCCCCAGACCGTACACATATCGGCGCTCAAATACATTTTTCTTCGCTGCCGTCTCAATCCGGTAGCAGTACGTCTTGGAAACAGCATTTAAACGGCTGTGAAAACGCGTTCCCGCCTCCTGTGCCGATAAAACGGCGATATCATCCGGGAGATAGCGATTCAGGTACGCTTTCAGCTCCTCCGCGCTCATCCCGGCACAGGACGCCGGAAGGTGGAAATTCGCCACCTGTCCCCATGCGTGGACGCCTGCATCTGTCCGTCCGGAACCGTGCACCTCTACCGTCCGCCCCGCCATTTTCTCCAGAATCTGCTCTAATTTTCCCTGTATCGTCTTGTCCGTGTTTCCCTGCTTCTGCCAGCCGTCATAACGGCTTCCGTCATATTGCAGGGTAATTTTTATATTTCGATCTGGCATTTTTTCTCCATCTCTTATTTATTTCAGAATCCCGCTCTCATCGATCCGGCGTACCGCCAGGTTGATTGCGTCCTCATCCTGCACCAGCGCCATCCGCACATGACCTTCGCCCGACGGTCCAAATGCGCTGCCCGGTGTCACCAAAACACCTGCTTTTTCAAATAAAGCCTTTACAAACTCCAGTGAATCTGTAAATCCTGCCGGGATCGGCGCCCACACAAACATCGTGCCTTCCGGTTTTTCCATCTTCCAGCCGATGGATGCAAGTCCGTCGCACAGACAGTCGCGCCGTCTCTCATATGCCGCCCTCGTCGAAGCCACACAGCTCTGGTCACCGCTGATCGCCGCGATCGCCGCTTTCTGAATCGGCAGGAACATACCATAGTCCATGTTGGATTTCAATGTTTTCAGATGGCTGACCACTTCCTCATTTCCCACACAGAAGCCGACGCGCGCACCCGCCAATCCGTACGTTTTTGACAGCGAATTAAACTCCACACCGACCTCGCGTGCGCCCGGAAAACGCAGGAAACTTCCGCAGGTTCTTCCGTCAAACACAAGCTCACTGTAGGCGTTGTCGTGAAGAACGATAATATCATATTTCTTTGCAAATGCAATCAATTCCTCATAGAAACTGTCTGGAGCCAGCACCGCCGTCGGATTATTCGGGTAGGAAACAATCATGAATTTCGCTTTCTGAGCGACTTCCTCCGGAATTTCCTTCAAATCAATGATGTAGTGATTTTCCTCGCGCTGCGGCATATAGTAAAGTTCCGCCCCCGCCAGCGACGGACCATCCGCAAAGACAGGATAACACGGATCCGGCACCAGAACCACATCGCCCTCGTCCACGATCGAAAGCGCAATGTGTGCCAGTCCCTCCTGGGAACCAAGCAGGGAACAAATTTCCGTCTCCGGGTTCAATTCTACCCCGTACCTGCGCGCATACCACTCCGATACTGCCTCCAGAAGCGCCTGCTGATCCTGAATCGCGTACAGATAATTATCCGGTACCAGACAGGCTTCGCTGAGCGCCTTTAAAATATGCGGCGCCGGCGCGATATTCGGCGCGCCGATGCTCAAATCAACGATCGCCTCCCCTTCCGCCAGCTTTTTCTTCTTCATCTGTGCCAGCATAGAGAACACGCCCTCGCCAAACCGGTCCATTCTATTTGCAAATCTCATCTTGTGTTGTCCTTTCTTGAAAGAAATCTCCGATTTCCTTTCCTTTTCTATTTTTATCTCTATGAATCCTCTTTAAAACTCTAATAATTCCCATCCGCCCGATCACTCTGTCAAATGACTTATTCAACCAGTTCCACCAAATCACATCGAACTGCCCTCGCTGAATCTTATCAATCCAGCTTTGCATCATCAGGCTATATAAGTATTAATTATAGTACATGGATATGGGAAAGTAAAGGGAGGATAACAGCTCTCGACAGCTATTATAACTTTTCAAAAATGTTGTAAAAACAACGGACTTTTCTGTGCCGGACGATTATACTTATCATGTACTTAAGAAAACAAAAAAAATCAAAATAGATGTTCTGACATATCTCATCCTTTCATGTATGAAAATGGGTCAGATGCACACGAATAAGAAAGACGAGGAATTTATATGGTACGAAGAATTGTAGAAATTGATCAGAAAAAATGCAACGGCTGCGGTCTCTGCGCTTCCGCCTGTCATGAGGGCGCGATCGGCATGGTGGACGGTAAAGCAACCCTTTTAAAAGATGATTACTGTGACGGTCTGGGCGACTGCCTGCCAGCCTGTCCGACCGGCGCGATCTCTTTTGTCGAGCGCGAGGCGGCGGCTTACGATGAGGCGGCAGTCCAGGTTCACATGGCAGCACGCAAAGCAAAGCAGGTATTAGAGGCAAACGCAGCGGCAAATGCATCCGCACGTTCCGAAGCAAAACCGGCGACACCGGCATTTGGCGGATGTCCTGGATCCATGAGCCGTTTCCTGAAACGTCCTGACACAGCTACTTCCCATGCATCCTCAGCAGCCACATCCACAGGCTGTCCTGGCAGTGCTGCTTCCGCTATCACACATGACAATTTTTCTGAATCCGCTGCTTGTGACCATTCAGAAAACATCCCAATAAGCGCTCTGTCCAACTGGCCAGTTCAGATCAAATTAGCCCCGATCCGCGCCCCGTATTTCGACGATGCCAAACTTTTGATCGCTGCCGACTGTACCGCTTACGCATACAGCCGCTTCCATCAGGACTTTATCCATGGTAAAATAACTTTGAGCGGATGTCCAAAGCTTGACAGCATCGACTACTCCGAAAAGCTGACCGAAATCATCCGTAACAACGATATCAAAAGCGTGACCGTTGTCCGCATGGAGGTTCCGTGCTGCGGCGGTATCGAGCACGCCGTAAAAAATGCCCTGCAGGCAAGTGGAAAATTCATTCCGTGGCAGGTGACAACGATTTCGATTGATGGAAGAATCTTGGACTAAATTCACAAACAACTTTTATTTTTCACCCATCCGCAGATTCTCTTTTCCTAGGAATCTGCACATTATAAACAACTATAATTTTTTATTATGGAGGAGCACCATGGAATACCCATATATCAAAAACATCACCCATGAAAAAGTTCAGACTTTAACCAGTCTGGTAAATGCCGAGGACGGTCAGATCGTCAGCAAGACACTGGCACAGAATGAGGCGGTCAGCGTTACCCTGTTCGCATTCGCAAAGGGCGAGGAGATCTCCACCCACGATTCCACCGGCGATGCGATGGTAACGGTTCTGGAAGGCACCGGACGTTTTACCGTTGACGGCGTTGAGCATCTCGTTCATGCCGGTGAAGTGCTCGTCATGCCGGCGAAAAAGCCGCACGCGGTGTTTGCGCCAGAGGCATTTAAGTGGATGTTGACGGTTATTTTCCCATTTGACTAAACGTAAATTTTTTTCTTAAGAGACAGAATGCTTGATAAGTGTCATTCTATAAACACAAGCCTTGTCATCCATTCAAAACAGGCATACCGCAAGATTCTTGAATCATTTCAAGCAAAGACTCTGCGATATGCCTGTTTTTATTCTTTTCTAATTGTCTTTAATTCTCTTCTCTACTCCACGTACTCATGCGTCTCCACCCACTGCAGCAGCTTTTCAATCGCCGGATTCGGGTTGCTCTGACGCCATGCAATCTCAAAATCAAGTTCTTCCGGGCTGCCGTCCGCGCGGAGAAGCGGAACCACTACCAAATTCCGCGCATTCCGATAATGGCGGACGGCATATTCCGGGAGAATCGCCACGCCAAATCCCGCTGACACCTCCAGAAGCACCGTCTGTACCTCCCGTTCACGCGCCACGATATTCGGTATAAAACCGCCCTTATTGTAACAAATCAATACTTCTTCCGCCTCATCGTTGGAACGTCCCTGCGGCTGCATGATGATAAAGTCTTCCCGCGCCAGATCACGGTACATCAGATGGCTATCTCCCGCCAGCGTGTGTCCCGGATAAAGAACCGCCATCATCGGAAACCGTTTGAGGAACCGGTGCTTTAAATCCTCGTAATTCTGCGTGTACAAAGACAGATTAAACGCAAGATCGCAGGTTCCATTATCTAACAGCTCATAGAGCGCGCTCATATTTTCCCGCAGCAGATGAATCGAAATATTCGGGTACGCTTCATGAAAACTTCTGAGCGTCTCCGAAAAACGACTCTGCTCATATCCCCGGATAAATCCGATCGTCAGCTCCCCAGCTATGCCTTCCGCTGCCGTCCGCGCGAGCTTCGCCGCCTCCTCGGCGCGGACCAGAATCGCCCGCGCCTCGTTCAGATATACCTTTCCCGCCGCCGTCAGCTCGACATGGTGCTTGTCCCGCACAAAAAGCGGCACCCCTATCTTCTCCTCCAACGACTGAATCTGCAACGTCATCGCTGTCTGCGAAATAAAACATTTTTTCGCCGCCCGCGTAAAATTCAGCTGCTCCGCCGCCGCCACAAAATATTCCATCTGTTTTAAATTCATCTCATTTTCCCATTTCTATATCCTATATGTAATCGTTTCTTTTCGATCGAGCAGAAAAATGAATCACGCCGCCCAATTTACGGGCTTTCGATCCGGCTTTTCCTGTTTCGTTATAAGTTTCCCTTATTATAATATCTGTTCTTTCTATTGGCAAGTTTTTCATTCATCCTTTATAATTTTTAATAGTCAACAAAAGAAAGTGAGTGAAAGGTATGAAACAATTCAACAATTTCTACGAAGGCGCATACGCCAAGTACATTCTGCCGGGCGTCCTGCTGCAATCGGTTCTGATTGGCGGCGGCTATGCAACCGGACGTGAGATTTATTCTTACGGTGCGAAATTCGGAGCGATGGGCTGGATCTCCGGACTGACGATCGGCATCGGTTTTGCCCTGTTTGCCTTCCTGACCTTTGAGATCTGCCGGATCTACAAGGTTTACGATTATAAAAACTATATCAAGCAGGTCATTGGACCGCTCTGGCCGATGATGGATATTTTAACTGTCCTCATCGCGATTCTGCTGATTGCCGTTATGGCAGCCGCAACTGGAAGTATTTTCGAGCAGGTCGGACTTCCGAATATTCTCGGCTCCGTTGTGATCGTTCTGATTTGCGGACTCCTGAACTTTAAGGGTTCCAAGGTGATCGAGAAATTTGAATCGATCGGTACTATTTTACTGTACAGCGGCTATATTCTGTTTACAATTCTGGTACTCGTCAACAAGGGCGGCAACATTTCCCATGTATTCAGCACGATGGACACCAGCACCTACGACGGCTCTGTCACTGTTCCGCTGTGCATTTACACCGGTATCCTGTATGTTGCCTACAACATCAATGCCATCCCGATGGGCATGTTCTCCCTGACACGCCAGACCAAACGGAAAGAAACCTTTATTTCCGGTCTGATCGCCGGTCTTCTGATGGTTATTCCGTGGTTTTTGTCTTACTTTGCGATGATGTGCTTCTACGGTGACACCTCCATCGTTGGCGCGGATGTCACAACCCCGTGGATGGAAATGATCAAGGCAGTCAACGGCGGACCGGCACTGATGGCACTGTTCAGTCTCGTTATGGGCTGGACGCTGGTTGAGACGGCAACTGGCTGCATCCACATGATCATCGATCGTTTCGACGTTGCCATGGAGGAAAAGGGCGCTGCCAAGCTGTCCGATACAAACCGCGGTCTGATTACGGTCATCACGCTGATCGCTGCACTCGTATTATCCCGCGTCGGCGTTGTCACCTTGATCGAGCAGGGCTATTCGTACCTGTCTTACGGATTTATCCTCTTCTACCTGCTGCCGACGCTGCTGGTAGGCGGATATAAGATTATTAAACATAAAGACAAATAAATATGTAATGATAAGAACACATCCGCCTGGGGGAGATTTCATCTTATAGGCGGATGTGGTATAATGTAAACACTTGACGAGGTATTTTCGAATCAACATAGAAAGGAAGTATATGCAATGAAATATGTCGGATATTACAATGGAGAAATCGGTCCCCTCGAGGAAATGAAAATCCCGATGTTGGACCGCGCCGTTTATTTTGGAGATGGCTGCTACGATGCCACCACCTTTGCAAACAACAACATTTTTGCCGCAGACGACCACCTCGACCGTTTCTACAACAGCTGCAAGCTGCTGGAAATCCCGTTTGAAATGTCGCGCGAAGAACTGCGTGCCGAGCTGCAGAAATGCATCGATGCCAATGAGATTGACCACGGTATGCTGTACTGGCAGTGTTCCCGCGGAACTACCTATCGTGGACATCAGTTTCCACCTGCTTCCGTAAAACCAAATCTGATGATTTTTACTGTTCCGTGCGACCTGATTCCATTTGATAAGACTTTCCGCCTGATCTCGATGGAGGACACCCGTTTCCTTCACTGCAACATCAAGACGCTGAACCTGATTCCAAGTGTCATTGCTTACCAGCGCTGCATCGAACAGGGCTGTCAGGAAACGGTCTTCCACCGCGGCGAACGCGTCACCGAATGCGCCCACAGCAATATCTTAATCATCAAGAACGGCGTTCTCTGCACCCCACCGAGAGATAATCTGATTCTTCCGGGCATCACGTTAAAACATCTTCTGATGTTAGCTGAGAAAAACGGCATCCCGACCAGCGAGGCACCATTTACCATGCAGGAACTGGCAGACGCCGACGAAATCATCGTCAGCAGCTCCGGCGGGCTCTGCATCCAGGCCGTTGAACTCGATGGAAAACCAATCGGAGGAAAAGATCCGAAGACGCTGAAGACTTTGCAGGATGCTTATGCGGAGTTTTATGCGGAAGATACGAAGGTACGGTAAAAATCCATAAATTTTCCAATCAAGGGCTGTCACTCAAAACGTGGCAGCTCTTTTTCGCTTGCGACATGTTTCTGCTTCGCGCAAGTGCGCATCCTCGCGGAGCATTTTTTGTTTCATAGGACGCAATTTCCTATGAAATAAAATAAGGGGATCCCTGTATTTACAAGGATCCCCAGAAAGCGGAGACGGAGGGATTCGAACCCTCGTGCCGGGATGAACCGACAAACGCATTTCGAGTGCGCCGCGTTACGGCCGCTTCGCTACGTCTCCAGATATTAGGTGTTTCTCTTCGAAACACCTATACTATTATACATGATATTTTGACTTTTGTCATCTGTTTTTTTCACTATTTACTGATAATACGCATCAATTCCGTTCGCAATTCCCCCGGCAATCAATTCCTGATAATCATCCTGTGCCATCTTCTGATCTTCTTCCGGGTTGCTCATAAAGCCCATCTCGACAATGGAAACCGGAATCTTACACCAGTTGATGCCGCTCATGCTGTCTGTCTCCTGCACACCGCGGTTCTTGAAGCCGGTTGCCGCGCAGACAGAGTCCGTGATCTTCTTGGAAAGAGAATAGCTTGCCGCGTGAAGCCCGCCGTTGTACGGGTTGGTCGCCGTCTGGCACATGGAGAGTGTTCCGTTGACCGTCGTGTTATCCAGCGAATTGCCATGAATCCGGACAAAAATGGAGGCGCCGCTCTTGTTGGCGATCTCCGCTCTCTCCGCATTGCTTAAGTTGACATCGTTGGACTCCCGGATCATGACGACCTGATAGCCTCTCTCTTCCAGAATCCGTTTTAACTTCTTCGAAACGGATAAAGTCAGCTCATATTCCGGCAGCTTCGTCGATACGCCCTCGGTGCCGGAAGCCACCTTCGCCTTCATGGTCGAGGAGCCCGGTCCAACTGGTTCTTTGTCCGGATTGCCCTTTGCCTGATGTCCCGCGTCGATCGCTACGATACGTCCGTTGGACACCGGTGCACCCTGTGCATCCGCTTCTGCCCCCTGCGCTGTAACCGTTGCTTCCTCACTGCCCGGCTCGGTCGTCGTCAGGTATTCGGAACGGATAAAACAGCTCTTGTCCTTATAAAGCACCTCGCTCCAGCCGTCTCCGATACCGACGCGCTGCACGCTGTCGCCCTGATTCAGCTGTGTCACAATCTCATACTCCGTTCCACAGCCCGAACGCACGTTGAGCAGGTTCTCAGTCGCATACACTGTCTCATCGACACTCTGGAAGCCGCTCGCCGTCGTTTTGTCACTCTCCAGCTCGCTCTGATCCGCAACCGCCGCTGCATCCGCCTCCTGAATGCCCTGTGCATCTTCCAGCTCCAGACTTCGCTTTGCCGCATTCGGCACCTGTTTCTTCGCTGTCTGTTCCGCCGGTTCTGTCTCAGCAGCCGCCATCTGCACCTGCTTCTGTGCCTGATTCGGAAGGGTAAATCCCGCATGGCTTACGCCAATGGAACCCGCCGCGACCACAATCGCGGTCACCGCCGCCCAGAAACGTTTCCGGTAATCCGGTGTGCCTGGCTTTCTTTTTCTGCTTTCTCCTCTTGCCATTTATAAAAAACTCCAATCTTACAGAAGATTCTAACCTCTCCATGATCCATGCATTCACTGTTTCCAATCAATCGCATCGCAGCGCAACTTTGATGCCGACAGAGATTTCTGCCCAATTAAAATCTTCTTTCATTTCTAAATTATTCGATCGTACCGCCGCCTACGACATATTCGCCGTCATAAAAAACGACTGCCTGTCCCGGC
Source organism: Clostridium sp. AF02-29 (assembly GCF_934835585.1). Lineage (NCBI taxonomy): Bacteria > Bacillati > Bacillota > Clostridia > Eubacteriales > Clostridiaceae > Clostridium > Clostridium sp. AF02-29. The sequence goes on from NZ_CAKVZK010000022.1 coordinate 26,695, forward strand.
GTCGCCGCTCTCTGCGGCTCATCAAATACGCATTCCACCCGATCTTCGCCAATCTTGCGGATCGTACAGGATGCCCCTTTGTGGCTGTAACGAATCTTCGCACTGACGCGCATCTCCTGATCGCCCAGATCCTCAATCGCCATCCAGTTGAGGTTCCGGCAGGTCAGGCGGTTAGAAAAGACGTCCTCATTTTCCCCGATCACAACCTCGTTCGTCTCCGGACGGATCTCCGTCACGAACACCGGATGACCGAGTGCCAGATTTAAACCCTTTCTCTGTCCCACCGTATAATGGGTAATTCCTTTATGACGACCTAAAATATTGCCGTACTTATCTACAAAATTGCCTTCGTCAATCCGGCAATCACTATTTTCCTCGATAAATTTTGCATAATCGTTGTCCGGCACGAAACAGATCTCCTGACTGTCCGGCTTGTGTGCCACCGGAAGTCCAATCTCCTCCGCCATCTCTCGAATCTTGTCTTTCGTATATTCGCCGACCGGCATCAAAGTGTGTGCAAGCTGATGCTGGGTCAGGTTATAAAGCGCGTAGGTCTGATCCTTCGCCGCCGTCGCAGACTTGCAGATCGCATAGCGGCCATTCGGCAGCTTTCTCACGCGCGCATAATGTCCCGTTGCAATATAATCAGCCCCAATTTCCAGACTTCTCTGCAAAAGGGACTCCCATTTTACATATCGGTTACAGGCAATACATGGATTCGGCGTGTGTCCGTCCAGATATTCCTGTACAAAGTAATCCATGACATTTTCTTTGAACTCTTTTTTGAAGTTCATCACGTAATACGGGATCTCAAGCCGTTCCGCAACCCGTCTGGCATCATCGACAGCGCTCAGACCACAGCAGCCGCCGTGCTCTTCCTGCTCTACATTCGTCTCATCCTGCCAGATCTGCATTGTGACGCCGATCACATCGTATCCTTGTTCTTTTAAAAGCCAGGCAGCCACGGAGGAGTCAACTCCTCCTGACATGCCGACTACTACTTTTTTCTTTTTCATCAATACTCTTCTTCGACTTCTTCCTCGCCGATATCCGTCTTCGGTTTTACGAGTCCTTTGATCTCAATGCCATTCTTCTGAGCATAATCCCAGAGAGCAGCGTGAATTGCCTCCTCTGCAAGCAGAGAACAGTGTACCTTAACTGGCGGAAGTCCGTCCAGTGCCTCCATAACGGCTTTGTTGGTAACTTCCATCGCTTCCTGGATGGTTTTTCCTTTTACCATCTCGGTCGCCATGCTGCTGGTCGCAACGGCTGCACCGCAGCCAAATGTTTTAAATTTTACATCCTGGATGATCTGGTTGTCATCGATATCCAGGTAAATACGCATAATATCACCGCATTTTGCGTTGCCGACGGTACCCATACCGCTGGCATTTTCAATCTCGCCTACATTTCTCGGATGCTGGAAATGATCCATTACTTTCTCTGAATACATCGGGTGTTTCCTCTCTATATCTTCATTCACTGTGGATGTTCATTTTGCTTAAAATGTCTAAATCTTACTGCTGCGGATGTTTCTTAATGTAATCCTCATACAGCGGAGACATAGAACGAAGACGTTCTACAATCTTCTTTAAGCAGTCTACCGTGAAATCAATCTGCTCCATGGTTGTCTCGGCTGACAGGGTCAGACGCAGGGAACCGTGTGCAATCTCATGCGGCAGTCCGATCGCCAGAAGTACATGGGACGGATCCAGGGATCCGGAGGTACATGCAGAACCGCTGGAACCACAGATGCCTTCCATGTCAAGCATGATCAGCATGGATTCACCCTCGATGAACTGGAATGCAAAGTTTGCATTGTTGGAAAGTCTCTGGGACGGATGTCCGTTGAGGCGTGCAAATGGAATTTCTTTTAATACACGCTCGATCAGGTGGTCACGCATCGCTTTTTCTTTTGCTGTGCGCTCTTCCATCGTCGCCATCGCAATCTCAACTGCCTTGCCGAATCCTACGATACCAGCCGTATTCTCGGTACCGCCGCGGCGTTTACGCTCCTGTGCGCCGCCGTGGATGAAGGAACGTGTCTTTAATCCGGTACGGATATAAAGGAAGCCGGTTCCCTTCGGTCCATTTAACTTGTGGGCGCTGGAACTGAGCATATCGATATGGCACTCATCTACATTGATCGGAACATGACAAAATGCCTGTACCGCATCGGTGTGGAATAAAATGCCGTGTTTCTTCGCAATCTCACCAATTTCCTTGATCGGCTCAATCGTACCGATCTCATTGTTTGCAAACATAACAGAGATGAGGATGGTGTCCGGACGGATCGCCTTCTCCAGCTCGTCTAATTTAACAACACCGAACTCATCTACATCCAGATAAGTAACCTCAAAGCCTCTCTGCTCCAGGTACTCACAGGTGTGCAGAATCGCATGGTGCTCAATCTTGGTCGTGATAATGTGCTTGCCCTTTGCCTGATATGCCTCTGCTGTGGAAATCAGCGCCCAGTTATCAGACTCCGTGCCGCCGTAGGTAAAGTAAATCTCGTTGGACTTTGCGCCCAGCGCTTTCGCGATCGTCTCGCGAGCCTGTGCAATCGCTCTCTTCGGCTCTGCCGAAAATTCATAAACGGAAGACGGGTTGCCGTAATACTCCGTAAAATACGGGAGCATTGCCTCCACTACTTCCGGACGCGTTTTGGTTGTCGCCGCATTGTCCAGATAAATCAACTGTTTCATAACTAATAAATCCGCCTTTCTTCTTAGTGTATGCACGCCTGCCTTTATTGTGATTGTATCACACGGAATCTCACGGCAGGAACTCCCCGCCTGTAAACATTTGCTGCGTACATAGTTTGTAGCAATAAAGGTAAAAGCTTCATCTACGTTCTTTATTATTATATAGGAAAATTGAAAAAATACAAGCAAGAATGAGCGGGTTTTTGAAAAAACCTAGTTAAAAATGGGGTATATAATGTGCTCTCTACTAAAAAAGCTGCTCTACTTATCCAGACAATAAAAACTAAACTCTCCTTCCGCCAGCGTTTTCTCGCTCCCATCCTCATGAATGATCGACCGGCAGTTCACGATGCTTTTTCCTCTTTTAATAAAAGAAGCTTCTGCCACCAGCTCTTTCTCCCCCATGCTGGAGCGCAGGTAACGGAAGCTGGTGTCCAGCGTCACGTATTTGCGTCCGTTGCCTCTCGCAAGCAGCCCTGCCGCCATCTCGCCCATGATAAACATCAGCCCGCCATGGACACTTCCCATCGCATTGCGCCCGGTATCTCCCGCCTGTGCGCGGACTTCGGCGCGATCTGCATCCAGATAGGTGGCATAGATGCCATTGTGGCGCATAAATGGGTTGTTTTCGTTGACAGTTTTAATTTGGGCCTGCCAGAATGCCTGCTGGGATTCTGACTGGTAATTGTTTTTTGACTTGTTCGCATCATTTTGTGTTGTCATCATTTTCTCCTTTCCATAATCTCTAGCGATTAGCTTTTTCCGTCTCCAAAATCAAATAAAATTCGAACCCTTTCTATATATAGCATACTAAAGGAAGTGTTCGAATTTTATTTATATTACATAATCTTATCACTCTTTGAACGATTACATTTCCAGCATAAGGTTTGAAGGTTACTCTCCTCAGTAAGTCCTCCTTTTGCAACTGGAATAATGTGATCAATTTCTAACAAAAGATTAGGTTCTTTAAAAGTAGAATTTCCACAATTACAGCAGGTAAAATTATCTCTGTTTTTAATATAGTCCCGCAGCTTTTTAGTCATTAAAGTTCTTTGCTCTTTAGCAAATGCTTTCGCCGTAAGCTTATTTTCAAGCATATTGACAAGCTCAACTATCGTTTCTTCGGTCATTGGTATAGTGAAAGAACGCTGTGCAAATCCTCCCCCAGAAGTGTATGTAAACTTATATTCAACAGTAAGCACACTCTCATCAATATATGCGAAACCTAACCTCGTATAAAAACCAGCTTCATCATTTTCCATAACATAGCTAGGAACATCTCCAATATACTGCTGATATTTCTGCTTGTAATTTTCAATGATTTGTTTTGCCTCTTTCAAGGTTTCTAACTCTTCTATAAGCAGCTGTAACTTCTGTATCTGCTGAGGATACATTTCTTTATTAGGGTAGAAATACTTGACTATATATTCCAATGGATTATTTTCCGCGCTTGCAAATACTGTAGCCGATACTTCCGCTGTAAATGGAGTAATACTCTTTTTATAAGGACGAATATAGTTATGTTCATCATCAACAACCGTTTCATTCCGAACAACTCGTGTTCCAAACAATTTAGATATAGATTGAACTTTTTCATTAATGTATTCATTGAATTCTCGTTGTGTACTCATTAAAGCATCACAAGTATCTTTAATTTTTTGAAATTCAGATGAATCATAGTAATCGAGAATTATCTGATTTCCATTTACAATTTTCTTTATATCCTCTTCAACACGTAAAATAAAATTACTAATAACACCCCATTCTTCACTATCTATTGCCTTGATTTTCTTAATACTATTAACGGTTCTATCAAACAGTTGCGCTATTAAATTATCTAATTTTCCCTGATCGCCTCTAATTACTAGAAGCTCCCTATTTTCATTTGCGTAATCAATAACATTATTTACTCTATCGTAAAATTCATGTTGTTTTTGAGCAAGAGCTTCTTTTTGTTGCTCTTTTAAATATTTATTATATTCTCCCTTTCCCATAAGAATAGAAGGATCTTCCTTATATTTATCAAGATCTCGCTGATTTACACATATTATTTTTTTTGCCAGGTGATTTCCAGCTGAAGAAATATACTCTACTAAAATTCTATAATCATCCGCATATTTCAGGTTTTCATTGATCTTCTCTACAATGCGTTTATACATTGAATGTTTCTTAAAATCATTTTCTCCTAAAAATTTTTTTAATATCTCTGCCTTTTTATGTTTAAGTTGAATTACTTTTTCTGCTGCTGCGAATTTTTCTTTGTTTTCCTTGAAAAACTTTATATCATCATATTTTTCTAATGTTTGACGGCTCTTAACAGCTACATAGGCATCAATATTAGCAATAATATTCCAATTTGAAAATCCCAGATTTTTAAGAACCTCTGACTCTAATTTATTATATCTATAATCCGCTACTGTTTTCAAAACTACATATACCAGTATTATAAACACCACCAGCATAACTATCTCCATCTGTACTCCCCCTAACTATTTCATTTTGCAAAATACACATTTGTATGGACTTTATTATACCACAACTTTCATGCTTTAAGATAGACTTTTTATTAAACCTTTACATTCCCTATTTATCCAAATAAAAAACCGTCCAGCTAGGAGGGGTCAACTCCTGACTAAACGGTTTTTTATTAAATCTTTGCTCCACTTCTGCCTTGAAATCCGTTACCCAATCGGCAGCAATTCCGTGGAAACGCACGTTATCCTCCAAGAGGGAATCTTCGGATAACTGCTGTAGTGCTGTCATTGGCTTCTGACCGCACATGGAGGGTTGATGCAATAGGGTTTACATAAATAAAAAGAAATAAACTGGTAACGGATACCTGTCAATACTTATACATAAAAGGGTTTGGTATAGAATCAGGCCGGTTCTTCACTTGACATATCGCTATTGTAATATTATTATATATTATTAGGATACTTCTAAGTGAAAACTCTTGTTTTTTCCTGATGGCTATAATATAACACGCATCAACTTGAAATGCCATCCCCGGAACGAGAATATAAATATTGTTTTTTTACAATAATATAAGCATTTAAAAATAGTCCTATAAAGCAAAGGCTAATTAAGCCAAATGGAGGCAGAAAAATGTATATTAAAAACCCGGAGTATTTTATTACCACCGTCCGTGAGGGAAGCATTTCCAAAGCGGCTGAAAAATTATATCTGTCACAGCCATATTTAAGCCAGTGTATCGCACGAACTGAAAAGGAATTAGGCGTCAAGCTCTTCGATCGCAGCCATATGCCGCTCAAACTAACTGAGGCAGGAAAAATCTATATGCGTTATCTGGAAAGTGTCGGAGTCCTGACCGGGCAGTTTGAGGAACAGCTCGGCGAGCTGAAAACGGGACGCAGCCGTACTCTGAATGTCGGCATGACGCTGTGGCGCGGATCCGTCCTGCTGCCGGATATCCTGCCAAGCTACTCTGAAAGCCACCCGGATGTCCGCATCACCTTACGTGAACACCACACTGCCCAGCTTTCCAAGCTGTTACAGGAGGATCAGATCGATTTCGCCCTGATGAATATGCCGCTCAATCTGGATGATTTCGTCTATGACACCATTTTCAACGAACGCCTCCTTCTGGTAGCCAGCAAGGACCATCCGGCTATCCGCGGTCTGGAAGCAGGCACTCCGGATCATCCGCTTCCAATCGATATGAAAAAGCTGCGCCGGGAACGCTTCATCCTGCTGCAGGAGGATCAGGTCATGGGACACGCCATGAAAAACCTCTTTGCCAAGATGAATATGGAGCCAAAGGATGCCCTATACACCACCAGCAGTACGACTTCGGTCAACCTGGCGGCAAGAGGATTTGGCATCACCTTCCTCCCGGAAGGCGGAATCCGCCACACTGCCCACGTGGAGCAGCTTGCATTCTTCACCGTAGACAATCCACCGTTCAGCGTGCCGCTGCTGCTTTTATATAAAAAGAACAGCATTATTTCACCACACGCGAAGGATTTTATCGATATGGTGAAGGAGTATTACCGGAATCTGGAGGAAAAGAAGATTCAGGCATAAGAATTTGCTCTTTCTCTGTGCATTCTGTTTCTACATATAAAACAACGAAAAAGACGCTGTGCAGAAGCCTCATTACTTCTTGCACAGCGTCTTTTTATCCGAAATTTAACCGAGCATCTAGGTTGCGATTATTCAGCCTTCTCAGACTCCTTCTTTGCATTCAGGTACTCCTGGATGTTTGCCATAACCTCATCTGCGTTCAGACCATGTACCATGCAAGCCTCCTCCAGAGACTCACCGATCGAAGACGGACAGCCAACACAGTGCATGCCTGCCTCCATCAGAACATATGCAATACCCATATCATACTGAAGCATCTCGCCCATCGTGGTTGCTTTTGTGATTTCCATGATAAATTTTCCTTTCTATTCATACTTGCAGTCTCTTACGCAGCTTTGCAGTTTTCACCGCCGCTGCAAAAACACCGCGATTATTCTTATGCTTTCTTATATTAACACGAATCGCGCGGTTTTACTATCTTTTTTTGTGAAACATAAAAAATGTTACGATTCACTGGAAAAATTTTTCTGAGCTGAAAATTTTGTACAATCCGGCAGCAGCATGGCTATTCTCTTGCATCCTCTTCTTATTTCTCTTATAATTACCATGATTGTTCTATGTTTTCCTGTATTGAGAATACGATAGTCACTGGCTCCGTTTTTCTGCCTGTGTCGGAAAACATTTTAATTTTTATACATAAGGAGTTTTATAAAATGGAGCCTTTTTCCATGTTACAATTACTACTATCCGAAAATCAATTCGAGCTTATTTTCCCGGAAACAGATAACGCTACCCCTAGCACGATCCGCCTGGTTTACCTGATGAATGATGCAGTCGAAAGTTTCCTTCTCTTCCACAACGCCCGCCTGACCGGTACCTACGATCCGGCATACGAGGGCGAACTCGATGCCCTCTTAACCCAGGATGAAAACAGACGCTATGCCCTGATCGTCCATCAGGGAGGCTCGGTTGTCACACTCTTTTTCGAAGATCTGACTCTCGAAAATCACTACTATGACTACAGTCAGATCGGGCACTTCTGGATGAAAGGCTACGAATACCTCCGCCAGCTCGAATACCGCATCGCCATCCTGCGCGACAAGCTCGACTATCTGGGCGAAGAATCCTGCAGCACAGAAGAACGGGAACTTGCCGCCCTCACGGAATTTCCTCCTTTAAACGTCTGCTGCTACCCGGCGGTTCCAGAAAAATACCGCGTCGTCCGCAAAAATCCCTGGCACCTCTCCGAAGACGCTTCGCGCGTCTTCCAGTCCATCGCCATCGAAGCCGGTGATCCAAAACTGCTACATCGCCTGAAAGACTATGAGCAGCGCCCCACCAAGCGCCGCGCCCGTCAGATTGCCCGCCTCCTGCACCGGAACGCCCATGCCAAGACAGTCGATCTCCTGGCCCGGAAGCTTCAAAAAGCCTCTTCCGCCTACCCGTCCCGCACCTTCGGAAAAGCCCAGCAGACCCGTCACCTAGCGCTCGAACTTCTTGCCCAAAAAAGACAGAAAGAGCTTGAAAAGCGCGGCATCCGCTCCGAACTGCTGCGCGAAGAACCCTTTACGACAGCGCAGGATTCGATTGAATTTAAGGTGCATTTAATGATATGGGAGAAAGGGGTTTGGAACCGTAAGGCGCGGATTGAGACTTGGGAAGATAAATAATCGGAGAGTTTTTTCAATAACCCCTTCACAATTCCACACCTGTCATCTCATCCACATGAGCCATATCCGTAGTGGGACGCGAAAAAACTGAGAGCGGCTTCCAGTGCTGCTGCCATAGCCTTCTGAGCTGTCAGTTGTACGCGTTTTGAACACATCTGTCCGAATGAGGCGGAAGTCCGTCGCAGGCGAACAGATGTTGTGAAAGCAAGCGAACTACGACAGACAGAGAGGCGGCGGCAACGCTGCCGGAAATGGATCAACTGGACATGGCAGCACGGACGGTACCAGCGGCGCAAATCAGACAGCCATGATCGGAAAACCGATGATGCTGATGAACAAGGAAGAAAAGATTCGTGCACTCGACTATCTTGACCAGAAAGGCGTCTTCAAGATCACAAAAACCAGCCTGCTCCTGTGCGACGCGATGCAGATTTCCAAGTATACACTGTATAACTACTTGGAAGAGGCGCGGATTTCACGAAAGAGTGAAACGAATGAATAAGAATCATAAACTAATTCTTTCAACCTCTGTTTGCTTATCCTTTTATTCATTTTAAAATATAAAAGACCTGAAGAGCAGCCATTTACCGCACCTTTCAGGTCTTTTTATATTCATTTACCATATTTACATTATTTTCTTAATTTTTCTATTATTGTTGCTTCTTACCTATTCTTTTTATCCTATAAACAGACACCACGCCGGAATCGTAATCATCGAAATCAGTGTCGTGAGCACTACCGTTTTCGCTGCAAACGGTGCATCGCTGTCATAGCGCGCCGCAAAGATCGCTGCAGTTGCACCGGCTGGCATTCCCGTCATGATGACTGCTACACCTGCTGCCACCGGATCCAATCCGGCCACCAGGCTGATTCCATATGCCAGAAGCGGAAGAAGGAACAGACGAAGCACACTGAATTTGAGAGCCGTCGGATTAATAATCTCACGCAGTTTGACATCGGTCAGAATCGTGCCGATAATGAACATCGTCAGCGCTGAATTACAGTTTCCGATGTATGTCACCGTCGATTTCAGCACGCCCGGAAGCTGCAGCTGCGTCGCCATCAGGAACATGCCAATGTAGACGCCGACCAGACACGGATGCGTCAGGACATTTTTCAATACCTTTTTCCGATCGGAACCACCGCCAACAAAATAAGACGTACCCGCCGACCACATGACGACGCGCATCGGAATCAAGAAAATAGACGCATAGAGAAGTCCCATGCTTCCATACACACCCTCTGCGACCGGATTTCCGAGAAATCCGCCGTTAGAAACGATCGTGCAGTATTGGAGCACCTTCCGATGCTGCTCCGAGTAGCCCTTAAACAGCACTTTGTTAAGCGCCACACAGACAAGCTGCAAAACAAAGCCAACCGCCAGCAGCAGTCCGCAGGTTTTAAAAATCGAAGCATCAAATGAAATCAGGCACGATTTCACGATATTGCAGGGAATCACGATGTTCACACAGAGATCCGTCAGGCATTTTTCTCCCTCCTTGCTGATGATCCCACGCCGTTTTAGTATCGCGCCCGCCAGTATCATCAGGAATAAAGCCCCCTGTAGGTTGCAAAGTTCGAGTAAATTCATATGGGGCTTCCTCCTTTTTTGTACGACATGCCTTTTATACTGCAATCCTTCTCACTCTGTATCCACTCCAAATACATGAATAAGCCGTTTACAAACACAAAATCCTTGTAAACTATTTCAAAATCAACTCACTCTTGCCCACCATCTATAACAACACAAACCAGCTTACCCCTTTTTTACCAGCCGCATCAAAAAACTCCAGATCGGCAATATGTACAGATACGATGCCACCGCCACACTCGCAATCGGCGCACCGACGGCTGCCAGCGGAACAGCTCCGGCGATCGACCACGGAACCAGCGGTGCCAGCACAACCGCCGTATTTTCCAGATCGATTGCAAATCGTTTATTATCTGGATTTCCTTCTTTGCAGAGCTGATGGGTCAGCATAATCGAGAGTGTCTGGTTGCAGGCAATCATGGAGGCAACCGCCGCCACCGCAAAGGTCGCACCGAACGGAGTAATTTTCCGGCTCAGTGCCTCTATTTTCCCCTGAATCGGCTTCAAGAGCCCGGTTCCCTCGAAAATTCCCGCATAACAGGAAGAAAGGCTTACGATCGCAGCCACCTTAATCATTGATTTCAAACCGCCGCCGTTCATCATGGCATTGAGCGCCGGATCGTTTGCCTGATAACCGGTCAGACACATCTGTAAAATTTCCCCGAATGACCGCCCCTGGAGCACCACGCTCAAAAATGCCGCCAGAATAATACTGATCAGCATCGTTTTCTTGACTTCCACGCGAAAAGTGGACAGCACCAGAATGATCGCCGCCGGAATCACCGCGCTCCAGTGAAGCACAAAACTATTGGAAAACAGCCCTTCCACATCCATCCGTCCGTTTCCGGCACTCATGGAACGTCCCACGATATAATAGAGAATACATGTAGCCACAAATGGCACCAGGGATGTCTTTATCATTTCGCGGATATTTTCATAAATATCCGTCTTCGTCAGCACACAGACGAGATTCGCACTGGACGATACCGGTGAACAGCGGTCGCCAAAATAGATGCCCGAAAGAATCGCGCCGCCGATCCAGAACGGGTCAAGCTCCATCGCACGTCCCATCGCCATACAGATAACACCCATCGTCGCGCCGGTTCCAAAGGAGGTTCCGGTCAGGATCGACACCATACAGTTAAGAAGGAACGCGATCAGCAGAAATGCCGACGGCGACACCAGCTTCGACGACCAGCACACGATCACCGCAATCGTGCCGGATGCCCGCCACAGCGCTGTGATAAAGCCGATCAGTCCGAAAATCATCAGGATATTGCGGACGGTTTTAACGCCGGAAAGCGACATTTTTCCAAGTTCCGCGAGGCTGTGCTTCCGAATCAGGCCATACGCACAGAAAATCAGATAGCCGCCCGCCAGTGCCCAAAGCACGGACGCGCCGGTAAACACGCAGCCTGCCAGCGCTGCGATGAATGCAAGTAATACAATTCCCTCCAGCATACTTCCTCTCTCTTTCCTACCAACCTGTTATTTTTCATCATAATCTTTTGTTTTTGATGTTTTTAGTATATTCCTGTTCCACCTTAATGTCCATCTGTTATTTTATGTATTAAATACAGCTAATTTTTGTATCTTACGCAAAAAATCCCTGCTTTTTCTCTATTCGTTTGTTTCTTGATCTAAAAAAGAAGACTTCCCAACATTTTATAATCGTCCAGCTTTCTTCTACTTTTTTCTATTTCTTCATATACTTTTCTAACATACCCTCCCCGGAGATCTGCTATGCGAAGATTTCATCCTTTGATTACCGGAACCCTGCTCCTGACGGCAGTCGGATTTTTCTGCCGGATTCTCGGCTTTTTCTACCGCATCTTTCTCTCCCGGACGATCGGCGCCGAAGGTCTGGGTTTATATCAGATGATTTTTCCCATACATGGCATCGCATTTGCTCTCTGCGCCGGTCCAATCCAGACTTCACTCTCCCGCCTGACCGCCGCCTCCCCGGAAAAGGGACGCGCCTTTTTGCGGGTCAGCCTCGCACTCTCACTATCGATCGCCCTGCCGCTGACCTCTTTGATCTACACCTTCGCCGATTTTCTCGCCGCGCGCGTCCTTCTTGCGCCCGAATGTGCGCCGCTTCTGCCCGCACTCGCCCTCTCGATCCCCTTCTGCGCGATCCATGCCTGCTGCTGCGGGTATTATTATGGGCTCAAAAAAACGGCAGTCCCGGCATTTTCACAGGTGGTCGAGCAGTGCATCCGCATTTTCTCCGTCCTGCTGATCGTCCATGTCTGCCACACGAACAGGATTCCGATCACGGTGCTGCTGGCTGTCTGGGGGCTGTTGATCGGGGAAGCGGCTTCGGCGGTGTTCTGTCTGTTAGTTTATGGATGCTCGAAGTCCGTTGCCATACTGCCAAATGCAAACACACCTATTACTCCCCTGCTCCTCCCCCTCCTCACCATGGCACTCCCCCTCATGGCGAATCGCCTCACGCTCAGCTTTCTCCAAAGCCTCGAAGCCATCTTTGTACCGAACCAGCTTCTCCTCTCCGGGCTCTCGCGGGTTGAATCGGTCAGTATTTACGGAGTTCTCACAGGCATGGCACTCCCCTTTATCCTCTTTCCATCCGCCATCACCAACTCCCTCGCCGTCGTCCTGCTCCCGGCAGTCTCGGAGGCGCAGGCGCAGAATCAGCCGGACAAAATCGAACACACCATCTCCATGGCGCTCCGATACAGCCTGTACATGGGAATTCTCTGCGTCGGGCTCTTCACCCGCTTCGGTCCAGCACTGGGCGAAACCTTTTACCACAACGCCGATGCCGGACGTTTCATCCAGATTTTATCCTGGCTCTGCCCGTTTCTCTACCTCTCCACCACCATGGGAAGTATTTTAAACGGGCTTGGGAAAACGGGAACCGTCTTCCTCCACCATACGGTTTCCATGCTTCTCACCCTGTCGCTCGTCCTTTTCGCCATCCCGCGATGGGGAATTTTCGCCTATCTGGCAGCGCTTCTCATCAGCGAACTGGTGCTCGCCTTTCTCCACATCCACGCCCTCGCCTGCGAAGTCCCGATCCGGCTGCCGCTTGGCCAAGGGATCGTAAAGCCCGTCTTCTGCCTCCTGACAGCGCTTGGAATCCTGCAGGGTCTTGAGAGGTCAAATCACCTTTTACACACTCTTTTTACGTTTGAAACACTCCCGCACCTGTTTCCGTCGGTGCTTTTCCAGGCTGGGGGTCTCTGTCTTTTGTATGCGGGCGGACTGCTTTTATTACATAAAAAAATATAAAAAATGGCATCGAACTGATTCCAATGCCATTCTCGTTTTAATCCTAACCTGTTTACTGCTTTTATAAAATTATATTTGATAATACAGCTTCCTCTTAACCGTCTTCTATGCTATCATAAGTCTATCATAAATACTAAGTTCAGCCATTTCGTTCGGCTCTGCTTCAATATCACTGCTGCCAAGTCAATCCGCAGCATCAGATATCACACAAATCATTTACTACACATACGGAGGTTCCTAATCATGCTTACAATTGGATGTCTTCTTTCCTCTTCCCGCGGCTATCTCGCCATGGGAAAGGAAGCGGTCAAAATAAATGCCAATACGTTTCAGTTTTTTACCCGGAATCCGCGCGGTGCCAAAGCCAAAGACATCGATCCAGAAGATGTTGCTAAATTTTTTTCATTTGCAAAAGAACATGGGATTGAAAAAATTCTCGCCCATGCTCCTTACACCTTGAATGCCTGCTCTGCCGATGAGGGAATCCGTGACTTTGCCCGCCGCACCATGGCGGATGACCTGGCGCGCATGGAATACACACCGGGAAACTGCTATAATTTCCATCCGGGAAGCCATGTAAAGCAGGGCGTTGAAACCGGCATTGCCTTCATTGCCGAAATGTTAAATTCCATTTTGAAACCGGAACAGACTACAACCGTTCTTCTGGAAACCATGTCAGGAAAAGGAAGTGAAGTCGGCAGCCGCTTTGAAGAGCTTCGGGAAATCATCGACCGCATTGAACTCTCCGACCATCTCGGTGTCTGCCTGGATACCTGCCATATCTGGGATGGCGGCTATGACATCGTCAATCACCTGGATGAGGTTCTCACCGAATTTGACCGCGTCATCGGTCTTTCCCGTCTGCGCGCCATCCACTTGAATGACAGCCTGAATCCGCTTGGCGCTCACAAAGACCGCCATGCACGCATCGGCGAAGGTTACATCGGAGCCGAAGCCCTGATCCGCGTCGTACAGCATCCCGCGTTAAAGCATCTTCCCTTCTATCTGGAAACGCCGAACGATCCGGATGGATATGCGGCGGAAATCGCGCTGATGCGGGAACATGCCCGGTAATTTAGATGGAACGCATATAAGACTTGCGCGCGTAATCTAGAAGAGTGGATTTCCTATTTCTGCTCTTCCTGATTTTCTTTCTCCCACTCCCCAAATTCCGGAAGTCTCCTTATAAATCCACTGAACTCTGGTACCGTAAAATCCAATTCTTTATAGCGGACTGCATAAATAATCCCTTTATTGATCAGCTGCGCTCTCGACGTAGAAATGGCACTGACCGTCTTATGCATAACCTGCGCAATATTTGAAATCGTACATGGCAGTTTATCGCATGAGACCATTGCAAAAATAAACTTCTTATCCGCTTCCGAACATCTCTCGTAGCGCACCTTAAAAAATCCATTATCTAAGTTATGGAAAAATTCTGGAATGCAGGATTCCACATGTTTCTCATCGATCCGCTTTCCATCTGTGTTCTGAAAGACAATCTGGCATAATTGCTGGATAAAAAATGGATAGCCCTTCGTAATATCAATGATTTCTCCAACCGCCTCGTCCGTATAGGAAACATTTAATTTTTCCGCTGGTTTCCGGATTGCCTCGATCGACTGATCGCGATCCAGAGAATCTATCTCTTTATAAATAAACAGCCGTTCCGAATATGATTTTGCTTCCGACAGCATGGCATAAATTTTAGGCAGTCCAGCTCCAATCAGCATAAGAGGATAGCCAAGCTGATTGGTCCGATGAAGTGCCGCAATTAAAGCTCCCAGCTCTTCCGGTTTCATATACTGAATTTCATCAATAAAAAAACAAAGCGGCGATTCCGTCTTATACGCCGTTTCCCCTAACGCCGTAAATACATCTGTCAGGCTCTGTGTCAGGTTACTTGTACGATACAGCTCCCGCTCCTGCAGCGACAGCGAAAATGTATTTCCATCTGGATCAAATGAAACAATCAAAGATTTAATTGCATCCAATGGCTTCTGTATCAGTGATTTAAATTTTTCTGCAGTACTGATCTGACGCAAAAAAGCCTGCGAACAGCTTGCAATCTGAGAAATAAAATCTTTTCGTTCTTCCACCTCAATGTGTTTACAAAAAATTCCTTTTTCTTCGGCAATTTCCTGAAGCTTATTGATAAGAACGGTCTTTCCCACTCCTCTTAAACCGCTGAAAATAACCGACTGGGTCGGAATCCCCAATTTCAGGGCATCAAGCAAATCCCGGATCGCATCCATATCGGCATCTCTTCCAGCCAGATACGTCGGCATCAAGCCCGCGCCGGGTCTGTATGGATTAATTTTAAACATACCAATCACCTCTGCGTTCATTATCCCATTTTCATACGTACAAGTCAATGGCAATCCGCTTTTAAGTATCAAAAAGTATCGTTTTTATTCTATAACTTTTAGAAAAGGCTGTCGCCCCAGGCACTCAATCTGCTTCCAATCCATGGAACCAAATTTAAATTTGCCTGATGTGACAGCCTTTTTCTCTTTTTATTCCTGCTCATCCTCTTTCAGCACGTACGGCGTCATCTGGTATACATAGTAATTCAGCCAGTTCGTGTACAGCGTGTTGGACATATTTCTCCATTTCAGCACCGGCATGGAAAATGGATCGTTGTCCGGGTAATAGTTGCACGGTACCTGCGGATTTAAGCCTTTTTTCAGATCGCGGTGGTACTCGTTGTTTAACGTCATGCGATCATACTCTGGATGCCCCTGAACGAAAATCTGGCTTCCATCCTGGTTCATCACCAGAAATACGCCAGCCTCATCCGATTTCGCCAGAATCTGCAATTCCGGATGTTTCAGAATATCCTCTTCCCGGTCTTCCGTGTAACGGGAATGCGGGCAGTAAAAATAATCATCGAGACTACGGACCAGCGGGATCTTCCGGTTCAAAAGACGATGTCTGTAAATGCCGGAAAGCTTTGTCTTTCTCTGATGTTTCTGAATTCCATAATGATAATAGAGTCCCGCCTGCATGCCCCAGCAGATATGAAGTGTCGAAGTCACATGCGTCTTGCTCCACTCCATGATCTTCGTCAGCTCGTCCCAGTAGTTGATCTCCTCGAACTCCATATTCTCCACCGGCGCGCCGGTAATAATCATACCATCAAAGCGCTTGCGGCGGATCTCGTCAAACGTCACATAAAACTTATTCAGATGCGTCTGCGATGTATTTTTCGAAACGTGCGTTTCCAGCATCAGGAATGAACAGTCCACCTGCAGCGGTGTATTCGAAAGTGCCCGCAGAAGCTGCGTCTCCGTATCCTCCTTGATCGGCATCAGGTTCAGAATCAAAATCTCAAGCGGACGAATATCCTGGCTCATCGCCCGATCCTCATCCATCACAAATATATTCTCCGATTCCAAAATTGCCTTAGCAGGAAGATCCTTTTGTATTTTAATTGGCATAGTTATATATCCCCTTTTTATATAAAATTCGTTTGAATTTTAGGATTCTATTATATACCGATATGATTCATTTCTACTTACAATAAAAACTATATCAGCATTCCTAATCATAACACAAGCTGCAAAAAAAAGCCAGCTAAACACAGTCTGGCGTCCGGCTTTTCACCTCTCCTATAGCTTCAAAAACTCCTCCTCCGAAAGAATCGGCACCCCCAATTCCCGCGCCTTCTTATTCTTCGAAGACGACGACGCCACATCATTATTGATCAGATAATTCGTCTTGGACGTCACGCTTCCAGTCACCTTGCCGCCGCGGCGCTCAATCAGCTCCTGCAGCTCTTTCCGGTTTTTGAAATGTTCCAGCGAACCGGTAATGACGAAATTCATCCCGGCGAATGCCTCATCTGCACCCTCGCTGCTTTCTTCGTCTCCTGCCTCAAAGGTCAGCTCCGCCAGCAGATGATCAACGATCGCATTATTCTTTCCATCCGAAAAGAATGCCGTCCACGCCTGCGCCAGAACTTCCCCGATTCCATCAATCTCGACCAGCTCTTCCACGGTGGCATGGCGCATCGCCTCAAAATCATTTTTAAAATGACGGCAAATCATCTTGGCATTTGCCAGACCGATGCCTGCAACGCCCAAACCGTACACCATTCTCGGCAGGGTCGTGTGGGACGCTTTCTCAGCCGCCGCAATCAGATTGTCATACGATTTCTGCCCGAATCCGTCCATCTCGACGATCTCTTCCTGATGGCGGTCCAGATGGAAAATGTCCGCATACTCATGAATCATGCCGACGCCGATAAATTTCTCCAGCGTCGCCTCTGAAAGTCCCGCAATATTTAAGGCATCGCGGCTTGTAAAAAGAGTAAAACTCTTGATCTTCTTCGCCTGGCAGTCCGGGTTCGTGCAGTAGAGTGATTTTACATCGTTGAGCTGGCGCACCTCCGTCTGACCGCCGCACACCGGACATGCCTCCGGAATATCCCGGACGCCGCTGCGCGTCAGGTTATCCGCGATCTGCGGAATGATCATATTTGCCTTATAAACCGTAATCCGGTCGCCTGCCCCCAGCTCCAGCGCCTCCATGATGCTGATGTTGTGAACACTGGCGCGGCTGACCGTCGTTCCCTCCAGCTCAACCGGTTCAAATACTGCCACCGGGTTAATCAGCCCCGTTCTCGACGCGCTCCATTCAATATAGAGAAGCTTCGTCTCCTGAATCTCATCCGCCCACTTGAATGCGATCGAATCGCGCGGGAATTTTGCCGTCCGCCCCAGCGACTGGCCGTAGGCAATATCATCATACAAAAGCACCAGTCCATCCGACGGCGTATCATTTTCCGCAATCGCCTCAGAATACATTTTGACCGTCTCCGGCAGCGTCTCTTTTGTCACCTCATGGTACTCTACGACCTCAAACCCCTGTGTTTTCAGCCATTCAAACTGCTCTTTCCGCGAATTTTTGAAATCAATGCCATCCGCCTTTACAAGGCTGAACGCATAAAAATGGACCTGTCTCTGCGCTGTGATTTCGCTGTTTAACTGACGCACCGAACCGCTGCATAAGTTTCGCGGATTCTTATATTTCGCATCGACATCCTCGATCTGCTCATTGATCTTCTCAAAATCCGAATACCGGATGATCGCCTCGCCACGCAGGATAAGCTCACCCTGGTAGGAAATATTTAACGGCACATTGACGAACGCCTTTGCATTTGCCGTGATAACCTCGCCGATCTCACCATTTCCACGCGTAACCGCCTTGACAAGTGTTCCATTCTGATAGGTCAGGACGATCGTCAGACCGTCCATCTTCCAGGATAAAAGCCCGGTCTGCCCGCCGAGCCAGTCTGCCAGCTCTTCCACGCTCTTCGTCTTATTTAACGAAAGCATCGGTTTCTCATGGCGCTCCTTCGGAAGCGCACTGACTACCTCATATCCTACATTCTGCGTCGGGCTGTTCGCAAACACAATTCCCGTCTCTTTCTCCAATGAAACCAGTTCATCATAAAGCTTATCATACTCAAAGTTGCTCATGATCTCCCGGCTCTCCTGATAATAGGCGCGCCCTGCTGCCCGCAGCGTCCCAATCAGCTCCCGTATCCGTTTTGTCTTGTCCTCTGCCATCTATCTGACTCCACCTTTCCCATCGCTCTCTCCACTGCCTCTGAATGCGTTTTCAAGCATTTCTATGCAACCTCATATGTGAACCTGCACTGACTGCCAGACAACATTGTCTCAGCCATTCTTCTTTCCGTTCAAAATATCTTCTAATTTCTGTCTCTCTGCCGCTGTCACTTCCCGGTACTCGCCTGTTTTCAGCCCATCCAGCGTAATGTTCAGCATCCGAACGCGTTTTAACGTCTGCACCTGGTACCCCAGCGCCTCGCACATCCGGCGGATCTGGCGGTTGAGTCCCTGGGTCAGAATGATCCGGAAACTCGTCTTCCCGGTCTTTTCCACCTCACAAGGACGGGTAACCGTATCTAAAATCTTCACTCCTGCGCTCATCTTCCGGACAAACTCACTATCAATGGGTTTATCCACCGTTACCAGATATTCCTTTTCATGTCCGTAACGAGCCCTTAGAATCCGATTGACCAGCTCGCCCTCATTCGTCATGAGAAGCAGCCCTTCTGAATCCTTGTCCAGACGCCCGATCGGGTAAATCCGGACCGGATAATCTAAAAATTCTACGATATTTTCTGCCCGATCTTTATCAGAAGTCGTGCAGACAATCCCCCGCGGCTTATTGACCGCTAAAAGCACCGGCGCATCCTTGCCGGACACCACTACGCCATCGCACGCCACGCGCTGTCCCGGCATCAGCTTCTGCCCGACCTCTGCCACGCGCCCATCGATCGTCACACGCCCGTCCGCGATCCGCCGATCCGCCTCTCGCCGGGAGCAGATGCCCGCCTCGCTCAAAAAGCGATTCAAACGAACGCCTTCCGCTGGAATCCGGGATTCCTGTTTTTCACTTGGCTGTGCTCTCTTGTATGATTTATCATTTTGATTTTTTTGCATTTTATTCATCTCATTTCGATTTATTGTGCCGTAGGATTCCGGCAACCAAAGTATAAAAATTATAACATTTTCGTCCATGGGGGTGAACCTCACATGGCTAAAGTCACATGCTTCTCAGCCGTTTTAAACGGCAAGACTAAATATCGGCGGATACGCCAGTAAC
>NZ_CAKVZK010000023.1:0-45009 GCF_934835585.1 Clostridium sp. AF02-29
GTAGAACCTCCTGTGTTTATGCAGATTTGAGAAAGCTTTATGTAGAAGTAAACAACTTAAAAGCAGCATAAACGCAGGCAGATATACAGCGGACTACCTGTAATGTGGAAACCAGCCGTATCCGGTGTGGAAAAAGTGCGTATCCGCACGAATTCTAAGATACTGGCGTATCCGCCGATATTTAGTCTTGCCGTTTAAAACGGCCGAGAAGCACGTGACTTTAGCCATGTGAGGTTCACAAACAAGAAGAGATCGATTAAAATGAAAATAGTTCGAATTAGAGCATTTGGTTAAAAAATTATGCAAAATTAAGGCTGTCAGCACAAAATTCCATTTAAGGTATGACAATCCGTCGAAGTTGTGCGCAGTGAGAGAGAAAATACTGAATATTTGCTGTAAAATTTACAAAAAACCACTTGCTATTTTAGGAAAAGTTGGGTACAATACAAGCAGGGTTGATTAATATTTAACAATCATGAAGATGAATTTCTAGGAGGAATGAGATCATGGCAGTAAAAGTTGCAATTAATGGTTTTGGTCGTATTGGTCGTCTGGCTTTCAGACAGATGTTTGGCGCTGAGGGTTACGAAGTCGTAGCTATCAACGATCTGACAAATCCGAAAATGTTAGCTCACCTGTTAAAGTATGATTCTGCTCAGGGCAGATACGATGGACATACGGTAGAGGCTGGCGAAGATTATATTGTAGTAGATGGCAAGAAGATTACTATCTACGCAAAGGCAAACGCTGCTGAACTTCCGTGGGGAGAGATTGGTGTAGACGTAGTTCTGGAGTGTACCGGATTCTATACATCCAAGGCAAAAGCACAGGCACATATCGATGCAGGCGCTAAGAAAGTCGTTATCTCCGCACCGGCAGGCAATGACCTTCCGACTATCGTATACAATGTAAACCACAAGACACTGAAACCGGAAGATAAGATTATCTCCGCAGCATCCTGTACAACTAACTGCCTGGCTCCGATGGCTAAGGCATTAAACGATTATGCTCCGATTCAGTCCGGTATCATGTCCACCATCCACGCTTACACAGGCGATCAGATGATTCTGGACGGACCGCACAGAAAAGGCGATTTAAGAAGAGCAAGAGCAGGCGCTGTCAACATCGTTCCGAACTCCACCGGTGCTGCAAAAGCGATCGGTCTGGTTATTCCGGAATTAAACGGCAAGCTCATCGGTTCCGCACAGCGTGTTCCGGTTCCGACTGGTTCCACTACTATTCTGACAGCCGTTGTTAAGAAAGCTGACGTTACTAAGGAAGCTATCAACGAGGCTATGAAGGCAGCTCAGACTGAGTCCTTCGGCTACAACGAGGATGAGATCGTTTCTTCCGATATCGTAGGTATCCGCTATGGTTCCCTGTTTGATTCTACACAGACTATGGTATCTCCGATCGGTGATGACTTATATCAGGTACAGGTTGTTTCCTGGTATGATAACGAGAACTCCTACACAAGCCAGATGGTTCGTACAATCAAATACTTCGCAGAGCTGGCATAATTTTATCGATTCGATAGAAAATCATAAGGATTCAAGATGGGTCCGGTCCTCGGTCGGGACCGGATCCATTTTTCTTTTAAATGTAAAGGAGACAGGATATGCTGAATAAAAAATCCGTGGATGATATCAATGTAAAGGGCAAACGCGTTCTGGTACGCTGTGATTTCAACGTACCGTTAAAAGAAGGAAAGATCACCGATGAAAACCGTCTGGTGGCAGCGCTTCCGACGATCAAAAAACTGATTGCGGACGGTGGAAAGGTAATTCTCTGCTCCCACCTTGGCAAACCGAAGGGAGAGCCGAAGCCGGAGCTGTCTCTGGCACCGGTAGCCGTTCGTCTGTCTGAACTTCTGGGACAGGAAGTGAAATTTGCAGCCGATCCGGAAGTGGTTGGACCGAACGCAAAGGCAGCCGTTGAGGCGATGAAGGATGGCGAGGTTGTTCTGCTTGAGAACACCCGTTACCGTGCCGAGGAAACCAAGAACGGTGAGGCGTTCAGCAAGGATCTGGCATCCCTGTGTGATGTCTATGTGGACGATGCATTTGGTACTGCACACCGCGCACACTGCTCAAACGTAGGCGTGACCCAGTATGTGGACACCGCAGTAGTTGGTTACCTGATGCAGAAAGAGATCGATTTCCTTGGAAATGCAGTGGATAACCCGGTCCGCCCGTTCGTTGCCATTTTAGGCGGCGCGAAGGTAGCTGATAAATTAAACGTTATCTCCAACCTGCTGGAGAAGTGCGACACGCTGATCATCGGCGGCGGCATGGCATTTACCTTCTTAAAAGCACAGGGCAAGGAGATTGGTAAATCCTTAGTCGATGATACAAAGTTAGATTATTGTCGTGAGATGGTAGAGAAGGCGGCGAAGCTTGGCAAGAAACTGCTTCTTCCGGTTGATGCAGCTGTAGCAGCATCCTTCCCGGATCCGATCGATGCACCGATCGAGGTACAGAATGTATCGGTTGACGCTATCCCGGCTGACACGATGGGACTTGACATAGGACCGGAAACTGCAAAGCTGTATGCAGACACCGTAAAATCTGCTAAGACAGTTGTATGGAACGGACCGATGGGTGTATTTGAGAACCCGACTCTTGCACAGGGTACAATCGCAGTTGCAAAAGCACTGGCAGACACCGAAGCGACCACGATCATCGGTGGCGGCGATTCTGCAGCAGCGGTCAACCAGCTTGGATTTGGCGACAAGATGACCCATATTTCTACCGGCGGCGGCGCTTCCCTGGAATTCTTAGAGGGAAAGGAGCTTCCGGGCGTAGCGGCAGCGAATGATAAATAAATAGAAAAGAGGAATAGAATAGTCATGGCTAGAAGAAAGATCGTAGCAGGCAACTGGAAAATGAACATGACGCCGTCGGAGGCAGTAGCTCTGGTAGAGCTTCTGAAGCCGCTCGTTGTTTCGGAAGATGTAGACGTTGTATTCTGCGTACCGGCGATTGATATTATCCCGGTTGTAAAAGCGTGCGAGGGAACCAACATCGCAGTCGGCGCTGAAAATATGTATTTCGAGGAGAAAGGTGCTTACACCGGCGAGATTTCCCCGAATATGCTGACCGATGCAGGCGTTAAATACGTGATTATCGGACATTCCGAGCGCAGAGAATATTTTGCAGAGACCGATGAGACGGTCAATAAGAAGGTACTGAAAGCATTTGAGCACGGTCTGACCCCGATCATTTGCTGCGGCGAGACTCTGACCCAGAGAGAGCAGGGCATCACGCTTGACTGGATCCGTCAGCAGATCAAGATCGCATTCCAGAATGTGACCGCAGAGCAGGCAAAGACAGCTGTGATCGCATACGAGCCAATCTGGGCGATCGGTACCGGCAAGGTAGCGACCACCGAGCAGGCTGAGGAAGTGTGCGGCGCGATCCGTGCGTGCATTAAGGAAGTGTACGATGAGGCGACCGCAGAGGCGATCCGCATTCAGTACGGCGGTTCCGTATCCGCAGCATCGGCTCCGGAGCTGTTTGCGCAGCCGGATATCGATGGCGGTCTGGTAGGCGGCGCATCCTTAAAGGCAGATTTTGGAAAGATTGTAAATTATAAATAAGAGATGGGCAAAAGGGGGCTGTCGCACGTGTGAGGCGTGGCAGTCCCCTTTTTGCCAGTAAAAAAAGAAGGTGAAGGTTTTGAACTGAAACAATCAAAATTGTTGGTTCATCCGGTTGTTTCAGAAAAAACGGTTCATTTCATGGAAGGAAAGGAAGAAGAAAGAGATGAAAAAAAAGCCAACCGTATTAATGATTCTCGATGGATATGGCATGAGAGATACCTGTGAGCACAATGCCGTGTGTGAGGCGAAGACACCGATCATGGATCAGCTGATGAGCCAGTGCCCGTTTGTGCGCGGCAATGCCAGCGGTCTGGCGGTCGGTCTGCCGGACGGACAGATGGGTAACTCGGAGGTTGGACATTTAAATATGGGCGCCGGACGTATCGTATACCAGGAGCTGACCCGTATCACGAAATCAATCGAGGATGGCGATTTCTTTGAAAATCCGGAATTTCTGGCAGCCGCAGACACCTGCAAGAAAAATGATTCCGCTCTGCATCTGTTCGGACTGGTATCAGATGGCGGCGTTCACAGCCATCTGACTCATTTATTCGGACTTCTGGAGTTTGCAAAACGTCAGGGACTTAAAAAAGTGTATGTGCACTGCTTCCTGGACGGACGTGATACACCGCCGACCTCCGGCAAGGAGTTCGTAGCAGAATTAGAGAAAAAGATGCAGCAGCTTGGCATCGGCGAGGTGGCTTCCGTGATGGGACGCTACTATGCGATGGACCGTGATAAAAACTGGGATCGTGTCCAGAAAGCTTACGATGTGCTGACAAAGGCAGAGGGTGAGAAGGCAGAAAGTGCGTGTGCAGGCATTCAGGCATCCTATGATAAAGAGGTAAACGATGAGTTCGTCGTACCGTTCTATGTAGAGAAGGACGGAAAGCCGGTTGCCACGATTCAGGATGGCGATTCCGTCATTTTCTTTAACTTCCGTCCGGACCGTGCAAGAGAGATCACCCGCGCATTCTGCGATGAGGGATTTACCGGATTTGCGAGAGAGAAGAAGCTTGACCTGACGTTTGTATGCTTTACCGATTACGATGAGACGATCGGGAACAAGCTGATTGCGTTCAAGAAGGAAGAGATTAAGAACACATTTGGAGAGTTCCTGGCGGCGCACCACATGACGCAGGCACGTATCGCCGAGACCGAGAAATATGCACACGTAACATTTTTCTTCAACGGCGGCGTGGAAGAGCCGAACGAGGGCGAGGACCGCATTCTGGTTCCGTCTCCGAAGGAGGTTCCGACCTACGACCTGAAACCGGAGATGAGCGCACCGATCGTGTGCGATAAGCTGGTGGAGGCGATTGAGTCCGGCAAATATGATGTCATCATCATCAATTTTGCAAACCCGGATATGGTAGGTCACACGGGCGTGGAGTCGGCTGCGATCAAGGCGATTGAGACCGTCGATGCCTGCGTAGGACGTGCAGTTGAAGCCATCAAGGCAGCCGGAGGCGTTCTCTTTATCTGCGCCGATCACGGTAATGCAGAGGTGATGGTCGATGAGGCAACCGGCGAGCCGTGGACCGCTCATACGACCAATCAGGTACCGTTTGTCCTGGTCGGCGCTGACCCGGCGTACAAGCTGCGCGAGGGCGGACGCCTCTGCGATATTGTGCCGACGCTGATCGAACTGATGGGACTTGAGAAGCCGAAGGAGATGACGGGAGAGTCGCTGTTGGTGAAATAGGGAGAATTTTCGAATATAATAGGAAAGTATAAATATAACCGTCAATAAGAATCGGGAAAACTGCCATAAAGCAAGAAAAGATCATGAACAGAGAAATGGTCGGGGCTTGTTTTGTGGCAGTTTTTGGTTACTTCTCTCTTCCATTTCATAAGAAAATAGGATAAAATAAAATCATCTATGTGAACCGCTCGGAGGCTGTTCCAGGGCAGATATTTTTAGAAAAGAAAGTGTTATGCGGAAAGGAAAATAGGATGGCAGCAGATTCACAGGGAAAACAGGAGGAAACAAGCATGAAGGTAGCGGTTGTTACAGACAGCAACAGCGGAATTACACAGGCACAGGCGAAAGAGATGGGCGTATATGTCCTGCCGATGCCGTTTATGATTGATGGAACCGAGTATCTGGAAGATATAGATTTGACACAGAAGGAATTTTACGAGCATCTGAGCGGGGATCACGATGTGAGCACATCCCAGCCGTCCCCGGAGACGATCTTAAATCTCTGGGAAAAACTTTTGGAGGAATACGATGCAGTTGTGCACATTCCGATGTCCAGTGGGCTTTCGAGCTCCTGCCAGACGGCAAAGATGCTGGCAGATGATTTCGACGGAAAAGTGCAGGTGGCAGATAATCACAGGATTTCCGTGACCCAGCGCCGTTCGGTGCAGGATGCGCTTGACATGGCGGCAGCCGGCATGGACGCGGAGGCGATCTGCAAAAAGCTGGAAGATACAGGTTTGGATTCAACTATTTATGTCACGGTTGACACATTAAAATACCTGAAAAAGGGCGGTAGAATCACACCAGCGGCAGCAGCGCTCGGAACACTTCTCCGTTTAAAACCGGTTCTGACGATACAGGGCGAGAAGCTGGACGCATTTGCGAAGGCGCGGACGATGAAACAGGCGCGTTCCATGATGATCACGGCGATCACCCGCGATCTGGAAACTCGGTTTGGTGATGTGACGGGAGAAAAAACGTATATTGATGTAGCGCATACCGACAATGATGAGATGGCGCAGGAGCTGGCAGCCGAGCTTCGGGAACTTTTCCCGGAGACGGAAGTCCATGTAGATCCGCTGTCCTTAAGTGTAGCCTGCCATATCGGACCGGGAGCGCTGGCGATCGCGGCGTCGAAGAAACTTGAAATCGGATCGTTGTTGTGAGAAACGCAGTTGCGGAGCAGCATTTCGGTTCACGGTCAATGTCAGTAAGTTAAGCAACACAAGTAAGAGCGCGTGAACTGTAATTGTTCAGGACAGGGGCATGAGAAGAATAGCAAAACATAAAAGAAAAATATGGAAAGCGATGGAGCACACGATCGGGATGCGAATCCCGCTGATCCTCGCCTTTCTGATCCTGACGCTGGTTCCGCTTCTGGTACAGGTCCGTTTTACATCGGGGTATTTTTACCAGAGCCACGTGGAAGAACGGATGGCGGAAGCGCAGAACCGGAGTCTGATTTTAGCAAACAAGATACGCAGCAGTGATTATATCAATGTACTGCTGTCGGGAAATCCAAATCCGGCGCTGGATGCGGAACTTAGTACAACGGCGGATCTGATGAACGGAAGAATCGTGTTGGTGGACGATAGCTTTAAGATCTTGAAAGACACATTTGGTCTTTCAAGAGGGAAAACGCTGGTTGTATCGGATGTGTTAAAGGCATTTGACGGGGAAACTTCCAGCTATTTGAACCAGAAGAAAAAGTATTTCTATGTAGCGCAGCCGATTCAGGCAAAAAGCACGGATGCAGCGCCGATCGATTCGGATGTGGCAGCCGGAAAAGGGAAAAATACGGCAGGCGTGCAGGGAGTCCTTCTTCTGATGGCATCCACGGAAAATTCGGCACTTTTGCAGGAGAAAATTGTGCAGAAGACGGGATTTTTACAGCTCGTTATGTTCTGTTTTATTCTGATCGCAGATTTATTGGCGGCGGCTTGCCTGCTGAAACCATTCCGCCGCCTGCAGCAGCAGCTCGATATGGTGGCAGAGGGAAATCTGGATCAGGATATTGATGTAAAAACGTACCGGGAGACGCGGGACATTTCGGAGGCAGTCATGCAGACCATCCGGAAGCTGAAAAACCTGGATCAGTCGCGTCAGGAGTTTGTTTCCAACGTGTCGCATGAGCTGAAAACACCGCTGACTTCGATAAGGGTGCTGGCGGATTCTCTGATGGGGATGGAGAACGCCCCGGCGGAGTTATATCAGGAGTTTATGCAGGATATTTCGGCGGAGATTGACCGCGAGGGCAAGATTATCGATGATCTGCTGACGTTAGTCAAAATGGATAAATCATCGCCGGATCTGAATATTGCACAGACTTCGATCAATGGCCTTCTGGAACAGATTTTAAAACGTCTGACCCCGATCGCGAAGCGGCGGAACATTGAGATCACATATGAGAGCAAGCGGGAAGTATCGGCGGATGTGGATGAGGTAAAATTGAGCCTGGCACTTTCGAACCTGGTGGAAAATGCGATCAAGTATAACCGCGAAGAGGGAAAAGTCTGGGTGACGCTGGATGCTGACCACAAGTTC
This sequence comes from Clostridium sp. AF02-29, assembly GCF_934835585.1. Taxonomy (NCBI): domain Bacteria; kingdom Bacillati; phylum Bacillota; class Clostridia; order Eubacteriales; family Clostridiaceae; genus Clostridium; species Clostridium sp. AF02-29. Next base: position 7,851 of record NZ_CAKVZK010000023.1, read on the forward strand.
TTTTATGTGAAGGTGGAGGATAATGGCGTGGGAATCCCGAAGGAATTTCAGGAGCGTGTATTTGAGCGTTTTTACCGTGTAGATAAGGCGCGCTCACGCGAGACAGGCGGTACCGGGCTGGGGCTTGCGATCACGAAGAATATTATTCTTCTTCATCAGGGGGCGATCCGCCTGAAGAGTGAAGAAGGCAAGGGAGCAACCTTTACGGTGCGGATTCCGTTGAATTATATTCCGTAGACAGCGTGGTTCTGGGCGGTTTAGAGCTTCGAGAGGGTTGCTGGTGCTGCGGTGTTCGAATATTTCGGTGTTTGAATGCTGCAGTGTTCGAATGTTTCAGTGTTTGAATGTTGCGGTATTTGAGTGTTGCAGTGTTCGAATGTGAGGTCAGGGAAATGTCTATTGTGAGATAGACTGCAAAATAACAACAGGAAATAATAAATGGAGAAAATAAGAAAAAAAAGCTCTGGAAAACGGGCAGGAAGCGTAAGTTTGTGGCTGATCCTTTGCCTGGCGTGTCTGCTTCTTCTGGGCGGATGCCGAAAAAAAGAAGAGGTGCATCCGACGGCGGGCGAGGACGGAGTCTATCAGATTTATTATCTCAATTCGACGCGCACGGGGCTGGCGAGTGTTTCCTATCAGACGGAGACGACGGACGCTGAGATCCTGATCGGGGAGCTGGCGGGGCAGATCCTTGCGGCGCCGGAAAACCCGGAGTATCAGGCAGTTTTAAGCGATAAGGTTGAATTCCTGGATATTAACCGGGACAATAACGTGCTGACGCTGAATTTTAATCAGGAATATATGAATATGAAAGCGTCGCGGGAGATTCTGTGCCGGGCGGCGCTGGCAAAGACCTTTACACAGGTAGAGGGAGTCGATTATATCAGCATTAATTGCGAGGGACAGCCGCTTCTGGACACGCATGGCAACCCGGTGGGCGCGATCGCAGGAAGTGATTTTGTAGACAGTATTTCGGATGTCAATTCGTATGAAAAAGTAGAGCTGACCCTGTATTTTGCCAATGAAGAAAAAGATGGTCTGGTGGCAGAAAAACGGGAAATATTTCACAGTATGAACACGTCGCTGGAACGTCTGGTAGTGGAGCAGCTGCTGGCAGGTTCCCAGAATGGCGGTCTTTCAGTGATGCCGAAAAATACAAAGGTATTAAACGTATCACTGACAGATAATACCTGCTATGTCAACCTGGATAGTGGTTTTATTTCCGGGGATACCGATGTGGCGGAGTATATTCCGATTTACGCGATCGTCGATTCTCTGACAGAGCTTCAGACGGTGAATAAAGTGCAGATCACGGTCAATGGCTCAGCAGATGTGACGTACCGGAATGTGATTTCGCTGGCGCAGCCTCTGGAGAGAGAGGAGAAGTATATTGTGAAGTAACTGTCAGACAGAATGTATATGCCATGTTTGGAAGAGAGCAGCAATGGGATTTTGTTGATGTTTTGTAGAATACAAGAAAAGAGGAATTGAATATCAAACGACCGGTAATGTGGATGATGGTGGCTTTTGTACTTGGAGAGGTCGCAGCGTACCAGATGGGCATGACGGTGTGGTTTATAATTGCAGCAGCGCTTTTTTTGTTTCATAGGAAATTGTGTCCTATGAAACACAAGGCACATTCTTTTTCACCTGCAGTCATAAAAACAGCAGAAGGACGGGGAGATTCGGACTTTCAGACAGACGCAGAACGCGTCTGGAATTGGAAAGATCCGATGATGTGCCGTGTCTTTCTGCTGTTTTTCTGTTTCCTGGCAGGATGGGGACGGATGACGGTGGAAATGCGCCCGGATGCGCTGGAACGGATGGTAACGCAGAAAGGTGGTTCCGCAGAGGTGGCTGTATCTGGAACATTGGATTCTATTTCGGAAAAAAATGGGTGGTGTACGATGATTTTGACGGGGGTGGAGGTAGAGGATGAAAGTGTAAGAAAGGTACTGATATCGTGTAAAAGCGATTTACTGGAGATGTGTGAAGAGAAAATTCTGCCACCCTGCGGAAGTCAGATTCATCTGACGGGAACTGCTGAGTTTCTGGAAGAAGCGCGCAATCCGGGGCAGTTTTCGTATCGGATGTATTATCGGGGACTAGGAATCAGAAACCGGGTGACGGCGGATCAGATTTTTATTTCAGAAGGAAAAAGTTCCCCTCTCCGAAGTCAGGCAGAATGCTTCCGGGCGTACGCGACGGCTGTTTTTCAGGAAATCTGTGTTCCAGAAGATGCAGGGATTTTCCAGGCAATTTTGCTGGGGGACAAATCCGGGTTATCGGAAGAGCTGCGCGAACGGTTTCAGGATAATGGGATTGCACATATTCTGGCAGTCAGCGGGCTTCATGTCTCTTTGATTGGCATGAGCGTTTACAGCGCACTGCGTTTTTGGGGCATATCGTATGGATGGGCGGGACTGGTGGCTTCAGCGCTCCTTACCTTTTATGGTTTTGTAACCGGATTTGGAGCATCGGTATTCCGGGCGGTATTTATGGTAGAGGTGTCCTGTCTGGCGGCATATCTGGGGCGGAGTTACGATCTGCTGAGTGCGCTGTCGCTGTCTTTGATTTTACAGGCGTGGCAGTCGCCGTATCTGCTCTTTTCGGCGGGATTGCAGCTTTCCTATGGCGCGGTTGCCGCGATTGGGCTGGAGACGGAGGAGCTGCGGAAAGTGGGAAAAAAGAGAAAAGAGCGGGAAGAGGAGAAACAAGAGAAAGAAAAAAAGAAAGGATATGAAACACTCATGCTCAGCTTGGCAATTCAGCTTTATACGATGCCGATTCAGCTGTATCACTATTTTACATTTCCGATGTTGGGAATTTTTCTGAACCTGATCGTGATTCCGCTTCTCACGTATGCAGCCGGAAGCGGTCTGCTGGCGCTTGGAATTTACAGTATAGCGTTTGTGGGAGGAAAAATGGGGGGAATGGGCGGAGGCAGCAGCATTGCGGGAGTGCTTTCAGCTTTTGGGGGTGCAGCATCAGGAATATCAGAATTACCAGAAATATTCAGAATAGCGGCAAGTGCATGTACGGGTCCGGGGCATTATATTTTTCAGTTGTATGAATGGCTTTGCATCCAGGTGGAACGCGTGCCGTTTCATTCCATTGTGGCAGGACGCCCGGAAATGTGGAAAATAGGGGTGTTTTATGTGGCGCTGGGGATTCGATATGTGTGGAGTGTGGGAGAAGCAAGAGATAATTTAGAGAGAAAAGGGATTTTTCTGTTTCCAAAAGAATGGAATGCACCGGGAAAAAATAGTGTATTTATTGCTGTGGCGGTAGTCTTTTTAGTGGTTCAGCCTGTTCATGGCTTTCAGAGCTGGTTTCTCGATGTAGGACAGGGCGACGGCGTCTTTCTGCGGACGCGGGATGAGGCAATTCTTTCGGACTGTGGCAGCAGCCAGGATAAAAAAATCGGGAAAAATGTGCTGGGACCATTTTTGAAAAGTCAGGGAATCCGCACGCTGGACTGGATTCTGGTCAGCCATGCGGATGCGGATCACACGAACGGGATCGAGTGGCTTTTGAAGGAGGAGGCAGATATCCGGGTGCGGAATCTGGCACTTCCGGCGGCAGGAAAAGGGCAGGAGGCATATAAAAAACTGGAAACTCTTGCCAGAAAACGGGGTGCGGAAGTCTATTATCTGCATCGGGGAGAAACGGTGCGGGCGAAAAGCCTGGCGCTTCGGTGCCTGTACCCGGAGGCGGGGGAAAAGCCAGTCGAGGAGCGAAATAGTCATTCACTGGTGTTTGATGTCACGTATGGAAAGTTTCGTATGCTTCTGACAGGAGATATTGGAGTGGAGGACGAAAGGAAGATTCTGGCGGTGGAAGAGGACAAAAAGAGGGAAAAAGTGACACTGTTAAAAGCCGCACACCATGGTTCGAACGGTTCCTCCTCAGAGGAGTTTTTGGAGTGCTTTTCCCCAGCTTTCACGGTGCTCTCTTATGGAGAGGGAAATACTTACGGGCATCCGGCACCGGAGGCGGTGGAACGTCTGGAACAGACGGGAACGGAGATCTGGAGAACGGCGGATTCAGGGGCAGTGAATGTGTGGACGGACGGGAAACGTATGTATATCAAGGGATATAAGAAACAAAATGGATATTAAGAAACATGGAATGTTGACAAAAAGAATAAAAAAGATTAATTGTCAACCATGTAAAAATAATAGGTTGACAATTAAAAGGGGCTATGTTATGCTTGCAATCAGTTCTGCATCTGTTTCGACTACCCGGGATCTGGGACGGCCGCTGCTGTTTTAGATGGTTGGAACAGGGGTTGCGGAGAGAAATTTATGTACATGTGCGAGAATAGAATGGCTTCGGATGCCTGAAATCATTCAGATAACCAAGGAGGAAAAAGGTTTGAAACACATGAAGACAAAGGATTTAGTTTTGTGCGCGATGTTTGTCGCACTGATTGCAGTGGGAGCATTTATCAAGATACCGGTTCCGGTGGTTCCGTTTACATTGCAGTTTTTATTTACGATGCTGGCAGGTCTGCTTTTAGGTCCGGTCAATGGGGCGCTGGCGGTTGTGGTTTATATCGTATTAGGTTTAATTGGACTTCCGATTTTCACTCAGGGCGGCGGACCAGGATATATTTTCCAGCCGAGTTTTGGATATATCATCGGATTTGCGGTTGCGGCGTATGTGAATGGTAAGATTGCCAATGCCAAGACGCATCCGAGTTACCGGCGCCTGCTGGGAGCTAATTTTCTGGGACTTTTTATTGTCTATTCATTTGGAATGATTTATTACTACGTGATCAGCAATTTCTATCTGAATTCGCCGATCGGCGTGGGAGCGCTGTTTTTATATTGCTTTGTTCTGGCAGTTCCGGGCGATATCGTGCTCTGTATTGTGGCTGCCATCATAGGAAAACGGATGATTCCGCTGATTCAGGGAGGGAGACTTGGATAAAAGATGAGCAAGGGGATTTTTATAACAGGTACGGGAACGGATATTGGAAAAACGTATGTGACAGGATTGATTGTGAAAAAACTGCGGGAGAGCGGCGCGGATGCGGCGTATTATAAAGCGGCAATGAGCGGCAATGAGCGGCGTGCGGATGGAAGCCTGATTCCAGGAGATGCCCTGCAGGTAAAAACAATGTCGGGAATCGGGCAGCCGCTTGAGGAAATGTGTCCGTATGTGTACGAGACGGCGGTATCGCCGCATCTGGCATCCCGTCTGGAGGGCAACCCGGTCCAGATGGATCGGGTGCTGGAAGATTTTCACAAAGTCTGTGAAAAATATGAGTATGTGACGATGGAAGGAAGCGGCGGAATTCTCTGTCCACTCTGCATAGACGAGGCGGATATCCGTCTTCCAGAAGTAGTAAAAGCGTGCGGGCTTGGCTGCCTGCTGATTGCAGATGCGGGGCTTGGGACGATCAATGGCGTGGGGCTTACTGCCTATTATCTGAAACAACAGGGAATTGCCCTGAAAGGAATTATTTTCAATCATTATGAGACGGGGAATCTGCTTCATGAGGATAACCGGAAAATGTGTGAATATTACACTGGCATTCCGGTTGTTGCCTGTGTGGCGGATGGGGATACGGAGCTTTCCATGGATGCGGAGACGCTGAAAGGGCTGTATGCGTAAGACAGAAGATAAAGGAGAAGAAAAATGATCTGGTATCCATATGAACAGTTAAAAACAATGAAAGCACCTTATGAGATCGTGGATGCGAACGGGGTATATCTTTACACGAAGGATCAGAAGCTGATTGATTCGGTTTCATCCTGGTGGAGTGTGATTCATGGATATAAACATCCGGTGATCAATCAGGCAATTATTTCACAGGTAGAAAAATTTTCTCATGTGATGCTGGGCGGCCTGACGCATGAGCCGGCGCGCAGACTTTCAGAAAAACTGGCGTCCTGGCTGCCGGGCGATCTGGACTACTGCTTTTTTTCAGATTCCGGCAGCGTGGCGGTTGAGGTAGCGCTGAAAATGGCGCTGCAGTATTATATGAACCGCGGTGATGAGAAGCGGACGATGATTCTGGCGCTGGAACACGCGTACCACGGCGATACCTTTAAGACGATGGAGGCAGGCGATGATGAGGACTACCATTTTGTGCTGAAAGCGTATGGTGCAAGCCCGTATGTGGTTCACATTCCGACTGAGATTCCGGCGCTGGAGAAAGCATTTGAACAGTATCATGACAAGTTGAACTGCGTGCTGGTGGAACCGCTTTTACAGGGTGCTGGCGGAATGCGGATGTACGACATTTCATTTTTGGAGAAGGCAAGGGAACTCTGTGATAAGTACGGCGTGCTGCTGGTTTTTGATGAGGTGGCAACCGGATTTGGCAGAACCGGAAACCGCTTTGTGGCAGATCGGGTGCTACCGGATATTCTGGTCCTCGGAAAGGCATTGACCGGCGGTTACATTGGTCACGCAGCGACTGTGGCAAATAAAAAGGTATTTGATGGATTTTTCGATGATAACCCGGAACATGCGCTGATGCACGGACCGACCTTTATGGGAAATGCCCTCGCGTGCAGCGCGGCGCTTGCCTCGATTGAGCTGTTTGAGACGCAGAACTATATGGAAAAGATTCAGAAGATCGAAGCTATCACCCGTCGGGAGATGGAAGGATTTACCGATCCGAGAATCAGGGAGGTCCGCATGATGGGCGGATGTGTCTGTGTCGAGGTATATGATCCGTCAGTCCTGAAAGGGTATCAGGAATATGCGTACAAACGCGGCGTGTTCAGCCGTCCGTTCTTAAATTATCTGTACGCGATGGTTCCGTATATTATCAAGGAGGAAGAACTGGTGCAGGTGCTTCAGTGCATGAAAGACTGGTTTGCGCGGGGATAGGTAACGAAGGAACATCTATCTTAGAAAAATAATTTAGGTATTTCTTTCTGAATGAATTTCATTTATGATAGAAGATATGGAGTATTGTTTTAAGAAACGATACATGGATTGTGCTGCCTGCGATTGTGAATGGATAGGACATAAGCAATCAGAATTCTAGTATAAAACTTACATTCGGGGAGAAATTAATATGAAAGAACAAATGAAGAAAATAGCGCTGCTATCGCTGTCATTGATACTGACATCGGCGTATTCTGTTTCGATCGTGCTGCCATCGCTGCTGCAGCATTTCAGTGAATATACAACCGCACAGGTGGAGATATTGATCTCTGCACCGTCGTTTGCGATCACTGCCATGATCGTGCTGAATGCATGGCTGTCGCGTTATATGAAAGACCGTCCAATGATTGTGGGCGGTCTGCTTCTTTTATCGGTCAGCGGCATGGTACCGGTGTTTGTACAGGAATATCCGGTGGTGTTTGCATCCAGGATTTTCCTGGGGATCGGGATTGGGCTCATTAATGCGAAAGCAATCAGCATTTTCAGTGAATATTATGAAGGCAGGGAAAAAGCGGCGCTGCTCGGATACCGCGGATCGGCGGAGGTGCTGGGAAGCGCGGTTATGACGCTGGTTGCTGGAAAATTGGTGTTGATCCGGTGGAATCTGGCATTTTGGGTGTACGCGCTCGGATTTGTGATTGTTCTTCTGTATCTTGTATGGGTTCCGGGAAGTATGGAGACGGGACAGAGTGCGGGCTCACAGAGTGCAGGGGCAGAGAAAGAAAGTCTGGAAGCGGAGGCAGATGGAAAAAGAGAATGCTGGAAAAAAGAAGTCCTGACCATTGCTTATGCAGTGTTTGCGGGGTTTGTCATCTGCATCTACTGTTCCAATTCCCTGCGTGTCCCGATGTTGATTTTAGAGAAGAAACTTGGAACGGAGTCGGAAGCCAGCATCATTCTCACGCTCATGATGCTGATGGGAATAGCTGCTGGTGTTTATTTTGGAAAACTGACGATGTGGTGGAAGGAAAAATTACCGGGGGTTGGATGCCTGATGCTTGGAGCGGGGATGCTTCTGACCGCATATGCGGGCAATCTGCCGCTGATTGGAATTGGCATCAGTATCGTCGGATTTTTCTATACCGTTCTGGTTACCTATTCCTTCCACCAGATTTCCGAGCGGATTCCGCAGTCTTCTATCAATACAGCCACATCAATCGTGCTGGTCGGCTGCAATCTGGGAGCGGCGTGTTCGCCGTTTGTGCTGAAATGGATGGGAAGATTCAGTGAGGGCGTGAGCGTGCCGTTTGTGGGGTATGCGGGGATGATGGGAGTATTAGGAATCGTTCTGATAGTAGTCGCGGGAAGAAAGAAATAATACAGTAAACAAATAATAGGAATGACGGAAAAATCTGCAACCAGAACTGTATCGTATGGAATTTTCAGTTTAGAAAATTCAGAAAATTTCCACCTGTGAATAGTTGTCTGAAATCGAACGTTTGTACTGATTTGTTTTGCTTTTATGTATACATTCATGGGTGGATTTGGTATAATAGAAATACTTAATGGGATTTTTTTGTGAATTATATCAAATCAGGAGAAAGCAATGGATCATTTTGAGTTGGTATCAGAATACAGCCCGACCGGCGACCAGCCGCAGGCGATTGAAAAGCTGGTGGAGGGCTTCAAGGAAGGAAATCAGTTCCAGACATTACTGGGTGTAACGGGCTCTGGCAAGACGTTTACGATGGCAAATGTGATTCAGAAGCTGAATAAGCCGACGTTAATTATTGCACATAATAAGACGCTGGCAGCCCAGCTTTATTCGGAAATGAAGGAATTTTTTCCCAATAACGCGGTGGAATACTTTGTCAGCTACTATGACTACTACCAACCGGAGGCTTACGTCCCGTCCACGGACACATATATCGAGAAGGATTCCTCCATCAACGACGAGATCGATAAGCTGCGGCATTCAGCGACGGCGGCGCTGTCGGAGCGGCAGGATGTGATTATTGTGGCATCGGTTTCCTGTATCTATGGTCTGGGAAGCCCGATCGATTATAAAAACATGGTTATTTCCCTGCGCCCGGGCATGGAGAAGGACCGCGACGAGGTCATTCACAAGCTGATCGACATTCAGTACAGCCGGAATGACATGGATTTCAAGCGAGGTTCGTTCCGGGTGCGAGGCGATGTGCTGGAGGTATACCCGGCGTATTCGGGCGGCGATGCGTACCGGATTGAGTTTTTCGGGGATGAGGTAGACCGGATCACAGAGATTGACACGCTGACGGGCGAGATCAAGGCGCAGCTGGGACATATCGCGATTTTCCCGGCATCGCATTATGTCATCCCGAAAGAGCGGATGGAGATTGCGGCAAACAATATTTTAGAGGAAATGAAGGAGCAGGTCGCTTACTTTAAGAGTGAGGATAAGCTTCTGGAGGCACAGAGAATCGCGGAGCGGACGAATTTTGATGTGGAAATGATGCGGGAAACAGGCTTCTGTTCTGGTATCGAGAATTATTCGCGCCATCTGATTGGTTCGAAACCGGGAGAACCGCCGTGTACGCTGATGGATTATTTCCCGGATGAATTTCTGGTGATTGTGGACGAGTCGCACATCACGCTGCCGCAGGTGCGCGGGATGTACGCGGGCGACCAGTCGCGCAAGAAAACGCTGGTGGAATATGGCTTCCGCCTGCCGTCGGCGCTGGATAACCGACCGTTAAATTTTGAAGAATTTGAGAGCAAACTGGATCAGATTCTCTGCGTTTCAGCAACACCGGGCGAGTATGAGGCAGATCATGAGCTTCTGCGGGCAGAGCAGGTGATCCGTCCAACGGGACTTCTTGATCCGCCGATTGAGGTGAGACCGGTCGAGGGACAGATCGACGATCTGATTTCGGAGGTCAACCGGGAGGTGGAGCGAGGGTTTAAGGTGCTTGTTACGACGCTGACAAAGCGGATGGCAGAAGACCTGACCGACTATATGCGCGATGCGGGAATCCGCGTCAAATATCTGCATTCGGATATTGACACGTTGGAACGCGCCCAGATTATCCGGGATATGCGTCTGAATGTCTTCGATGTGCTGGTCGGCATCAACCTGCTTCGTGAGGGTCTGGATATCCCGGAGATTGCGCTGGTGGCGATTCTGGATGCGGATAAAGAGGGATTCCTGCGTTCGGAAACGTCCCTGATTCAGACGATCGGCCGAGCAGCGCGAAATTCCGAGGGGCATGTTATCATGTATGCAGATTCGATCACGGATTCGATGCGGGCGGCGATCGAGGAGACGGAGCGAAGACGCGCGATTCAGCAGGCGTACAATGAGGAACATCACATCACGCCGACGACGATCAAGAAAGCTGTCCGGGATCTGATCACGATCTCGCAGGCAGCCGAACCGGTTACGAATAAGGTAACGAAGGATCTGGAATCGATGGATCGCCAGGAATTAGAAAAACTCGTAAAGGAACTAACGAAGAAGATGAATCAGGCGGCAGCCGAGCTGAATTTCGAGGAAGCGGTCGTGCTGCGTGACCGTATGGTAGAGGTCAAGAAAATGTTGCTGGATTTGGAAAATCCGTGACTGTGAAGGTACTGAACAGTTACGAAAATTCGTAAATCAGAGGGTGGTTGGTATGGAATATGGCGCGCTGATGGAGATGGCGGTCCGGGCGGGGGAGATCATGCTGGCGAGCGGAGCGGAGGTCTACCGTGTGGAGGACACGATTCACCGTATTTTAAAGCATTCAGGGATTGCACGGGCAGATGTGTTTGTCGTGACGACGGGGATCGTGGCGACGATTGCGGATGCATCACTTCCGCCGCTTACCTTGGTAAAAAGGGTGGAAAATCGGGCAACGAATTTGAACCGCATCTATCAGGTAAACAATGTTTCAAGGGAATTTTGCAGTGGAAAATTGTCCGTCAGGGAGGCGCAGGAACGACTGGATCGGATTGCTAATACGACATTATACGGATTCTGGAAGAAATGCATTGGCTATGCGGCAACGACGGGATTTTTTTCGGTGATGTTTGGAGGCGGTCCGGGCGAATGCCTGGTGGCGGCTGTCGTGGGAGTCGTTCTTGCGTTTGTCCTGCGGGCGGCGTCCAACCTTATGCTGAATGATTTCTGTCAAAATGCACTTGGCTCGTTTGCACTGGCGGTTGCGGCGTATCTGCTGCGCCGTGGGGCATTTCTGGGAATGAGCCTGGATGTAGTGATTATCAGCGCAATCATGCCGCTGGTGCCTGGAGTCACATTTACGGCGGCAATCCGCGATACGCTGAATGGAGATTACAGTTCGGGAGTCGCGCGGATGGCGGAGGCAGTCGTGGTGGCGCTGGCGGTTGCGTCGGGCGTCGGTCTGGCGATCGTGGCAGTCCGGCTGGCGGGAGGATCGGTATGACAGAGATGATAAGAGAATTGATGATCCAGAGCGTGGGGGCATTTCTGGCGATTTTTGGTTTTTCCCTGCTGGTCGATATGCCGCGGAAATATCTGGTTTATGCGGGCATTACCGGAGGTGCCGGATGGCTGGCGTACCTGGTATCGATGCAGGTGGGAACTTCGCAGGTGGCGGCGGCATTTTTTTCCAGTCTGGCAGCGGCTCTGCTGAGCCAGGTATTTGCACGCGTGTTGAAAGCGCCCGTCACGATCTTTCTGGTGGCAGGAATCCTGCCGACGGTGCCGGGCGCATCGATCTACCGGAGCGTCTATTTTCTGATACAGGGACAGACAAAATGGTACAATTTTTATCTGATCCAGACGATCCAGATAGCGGGGGCGATGGCGGTTGCCATCTTTATTGTGGATTCACTGTTCCGTCTGCTCCGGAATAAAACGTCGTAGTGGAACTGGGCGGCAGGTAGAGACAGCCCTGAATCCTGCTAAAATAATAAATATGATCTGACAGGCGGTCTTCAGCGGGCACATCCGACTGATTGATCGCCTGAACCATTTCATTGAGTTCTTCCGGCGGAAGGGAGACGCTGCTGGGAGTGAGAAGCACTTCATGGATGCTGGACGGAAGGATAATCAGATCTTCGCCCAGGCTTTCGGCAAACTCTTTTAAGACGCGGGGATAGAGCATGCAGGCAGCGCCGTTGATGCCGCGTGAATTTGTCAGAACGTAGAGAGCGACCGATGGAAGCGCTTCCGTTTCAACGATGTCCTCCATTTCGAGCTGATTGAGGGTGGATTCGATGGAGCTGATGTGGTACGGCAGCATGCGAGGTGTATTTTCTTCCGCCAGTATGCCAAGCTCTTCCAGAGAAATATCCCACAGGGCAAGATGGTCGCTGTGTACCAGGGTCGTCATCTGCCCCTCCTCATTGTCAGTGAGGATCAGATAGAAAACGATCGCCAGATCGAGATACGGAATATGTGGGACGTGGGAGAGAAGCACCTTATTTTTAGCGGCGTGGATCAATTTGTAGGCAATCCGGCCGCGTACGGCATCAAAATCACGCAGTTCCTCGCAGATATCCTCCGAAAATCCTGGATTTGTCTCATACACCATCAGGATCTGATCGGTAATAATGGAGAGCGGCATCCCTTCCTCCGCTTCATTATAGTAGGCGTTCAGATAGACAGTCGGTGATAACCGTGAGCCGGGTTTCGTAAAGCTCAGCCCGTCGAGCATCAGTCCATTATTTTTCAGAACCCGCCGCAGGGAGACGTTGGCTTTTTTGTTGAGGCGCGTCTGCACCATCGACTGGATTGTTTTCAAAAAAGTTTCATAGACCATAGAGTACCTCCTGAAATAAAATTGCAGATAGGGGATGTCCGCTTGCTCATGTAGGTTATGAATTTCAGCAAGATGAGAAACAGTTTCCCCGTGTGAATAAGTTTTAAGGAATCAAATCAAGAAGCAGTCATGAAGTTTGAGATGTGAAAAAAGATTGCTTAGTGATTAAAAAATAAATAAAAAGTTCAGAGTTTTAGCGTTTATCTTTTGAGTGCGTAAGTATGAAAATGGTCATGGAAATCATCGAAAAAACTGAACATGAGAATCGCAGGAACCAGTAAGATGTGAAAAAATTGCCTGCATATAAAGAAGCAGGTGCCAAAATGCACCGGTATCATGATTATACTGGAAAATGGGAAGGTTGGCAAGAGAAATAACAGAGGAAAAGTGAAGTTCTGGTACTGTTCGCGGGTAGGCACTTTTGGAACCGAAAGTGCCGTAAGAAAACGTGGTGGCAGCAGGAATTTGCCATATTTAAATGCGAAGCCACGGCAAATTCAGTTACTGGGCACACATGTGTGAGCAGTAACTGAAGACGTAAGTTTACATGAGGTTGTATAATGTGTGAACGATGGTAAATAAAGAGATAAGATGGCGCGGCTGCGAGATGAAAACTAATAGCTGGCATTCATGGCGAAAATAAAACTGAAAAATAACAAGAAAATACAAAATTAGTATTGACAAAATGCGACATATGTATTAGAATAAAACCATCAAAAGGAACAAGAAATAAAACAAAAAAAGAAGGGAGCTGATTCCACCGAAAACATAAAACTGGTTCAATTTTTTAATAGAAAAATTGAACAAAGGAAAACCAAAATCAACAAGTAAAAATCAGTCAATCATCTATCATACATATTTAGAAACAGGATTCGGTTTAGTGATATGACGAGAAAGTATCATTAAAAAGAAGCGTTTTTTAAAAGAGAGATAGATAAGTGAAAAAAGAAAAGAATAAGATTGAACGATTCAGAAATTGTTGAAAAAGGAATCAAAATTGAATAAAGAAAAAGTTCAAAGAAAGAGGTATCATCCAATGGACGAGATAGTTTAAAGGGTATCGATAAAATGTCAATTTATCGATACCCTTTTTGTACAATAGGAAATTCATTGGAATCCCCCATTACACAAAAAGGCACTAACGTGTCAATGCACATTCTTTTTCACCTCATAGAAAAGTATCTCAAATTCCCTGCAACTCAAACGGCGGCGTATATTCTTCTTTCGCGCTGCTTTTTTCCTGCATAAAGCCCTGCGTGAGTCCCAGCTCAATCGCGGCATCGACGACTTTCTGGTATTCGTAGCTTGTGATGCGACGGTTGATTTCCGGATATTTGCTGCTCTGGTAGAAGGGGGTGTACTGGCTCATAAGGCTTACCAGAAAATGCCCCTCCGGGAGGTTGTCGTGAATCCAGTGGAGCAGGCGGATAGAATCGTCTTTGTGTTTCGGAAGAACCATATGCCGCAGGATCACGCCGCGCTTCATGAGCTGGCAGGCCTGACCATTTTCAGAGAAATCTTCCAATACCAGCGGACCGGTGTGCTCGATCATCCGTTTGACTGCTGCGGAGGCAACCGGAAAATAGTCCGGGGCGGCGGAATAGCGGGCGGACAGTTCGGAAGAGTAATATTTTAAATCCGGCAGCCAGATATCGATATAGGGAGCCAGCGCGTCAACCGCCTCCAGCGTCTCATAACCGCCGCAGTTGTAGACGATCGGGATGGAAAGCTGCGGTTTGACCCGTTTTAAGACGGGCAGTAGCGACGGAAGGTACTGTGTCGGTGTCACCAGATTGATATTGTGCGCGCCCTGTGCCTGCAGTTCCAGAAAAATTTCCTCCAGGCGCGTTCCGGAAATATCTTTTCCAAAGCCTTCGCTGCTGATCTGGTAGTTCTGGCAGAAACAGCAGCGCAGCGTGCAGCCGGAAAAAAAGATGGTACCGCTTCCGTGCAGACCGCTGATACACGGTTCCTCCCACGGATGAAGCGCCGCGCGTGCCGCCCGGATACCGGCAGGGCTGTGACACCAGCCCTGTTTTTTTGTGCGGTTGATCTGACAATTTCGCGGACAGCAATGGCAGTTTTCGTAGGAGTAGGCGGCTGGTTCAGAGAACTGGACAGGCGAGCCGGCACTTGAATTGGGGAGGGGAATATATGTGTTCATAGGTTTTGCTTCCTTCTATAAATTAAAGTAATCATTACAGTGCGGACTTATAACGAAGTAATCAACAGTTTTTTTGTAATAGGAAATTCCTTCAAAGCTTTTTTACATAGTTCAAATCTGTGTTGAATCCGAAAAATCGATCGTTATAATGTATTTATTCTACTAAGAAAGATGAACAGTGTCAAATGCCTGAGCATGGTTGAAGGAAAGATACCGCTAGAATTAGAGAAATCCGAATGGGGAAGGGAAGCAGCATAGATTTCTCTAGTTGACAGATAGGTTATACCTACCTAAAATAGAGAAATGAAAGAATTTATACGTGCGGAGTAGGAACAAATGAAAAAAACAGAAAGAAAAAAAGAGTCAGCCCAAACGATGGAAGAACAGGCAGCAGTCGGGAAGATAAGCGGCTCGGGAGTGAGAATGGCGCTCTTATACGCATTTCCGAAAACCGTTCCGATTATGGTCGGATATGTGTTTCTGGGGATGGCGTATGGAATCTTGATGAGTGTCAATGGGTTCGGTGTATTCTGGGCGGCGTTAAACAGCCTGCTTGTGTATACGGGCAGTCTGGAATTTATCGGTGTTAATTTTCTGGCGGCGGCGGTCAGCCCGGTGACGGCGTTTGTGATGGCTCTGATGATCAGTGCGAGACATATCTTTTACGGTTTGTCAATGCTGGGAAAATATCAGAATGTCAGCAAAAAATTGAAACCCTACCTTATTTTTGCATTGACGGATGAGACATTTTCAATCGTGTGTGAAGAAGAACCGCCGGAGACAATTTCGAGGGAATGGATGTATTTCTGGATGAGCCTTCTGGATCAGATGTACTGGATTGCGGGAAGTGTCATGGGGGCAGCACTGGGAAATGTGATTACATTTAATACGAAAGGGCTGGACTTTGCACTGACGGCACTGTTTGTAATGATTTTTACGGAACAGTGGATCGGACAGAAGCGCCATTGGCCGGCAGTAACCGGTGTGGCCTGCTCGGTGATCTGCCTGAAGCTGTTTGGACAGAGTGCCTTTATCATACCAACGATGATCGCAATTCTGGCGGTATCGGCGATTGTGTACAAAAAAGAAAATCAGAAAGAGAATGATAAAGAAAAGGACGAAAAAGAGGATCGGGAGAAGCAGATGGAACGACGGGAGGAAATGAGCCATGCAGAATAACAGTATCTTGATTTTAACGCTTGTGATGGCGGCAGGAACGATTCTGACGCGGTTTCTTCCCTTTATTCTGTTCCCGGATGGAAAGCAGATGCCACGTTATGTCGAGTATCTGGGGCATGTGCTTCCGTATGCGACGATGGGGATTCTGGTAGTGTACTGTCTGAAAGGCGTTTCGCTTTTTTCAGCACCGTTCGGGATTCCGGAGTTCCTTGCCTGTGCATTAGTAGCGGTGCTTCACGCGTGGAAACGTAACTCACTTCTGAGCATCGGGGCAGGAACTGTATTTTATATGATTCTGGTGCAGATGGTGTTTGTTTAGATGGTGCGTGTTTTTGCCTCGCGTGCGTTGCCATCGGAAACAGTGTTTTTTGTTTCAGATCCGGGTTCCCCCAGGATCTGGTTGATACATTTCCAGGCATCTGTCAGCCGGTCGAGGTTCCAGGCGGCATTGGCAGGGCTGGTGGATGGCAGTTTGATTGCCTCAATGCCAGTCTGTTTACGGCAGAAGCGGTCGTACATTTTTCCAGACAGCCCGCCGTTTGTGTAAATCGCCTGGATGGAAGCGTGATCCAGAATAGAGGCGAGGTCGTTTGGGACAACGTCGCGGATGGAACTGTCGCTGGATCCTTCGATGGAACAGCTGTGGATGGTGTCCCAGACGGCGATGTGGTTCCGCAGCAGAAATGCCTTCTTTTCCTCGACGGAGGATGGAATATCTTCCTTTCGCAGGCGCGTTAAGAGTTTCCAGAAACGGTTCTGCGGGTGGCCGTAGAAAAAACAGCTTTCCCGGGATTTGACAGACGGAAAGGAACCGAGGATTAGGATGCGGGAGTCGGCGTCAAAAACAGGCGGGATTGGGTGGATGATGTGGGATGGCATGGTGAAATCTCCTTTTTGCGGATTATTGTTATGCTAAGTCTGGCAAAGCCTGATTCAGTATATCCATTATAGCATAGATCAAAAATGGTAGAATGTTTTTTATTTCATATATGCAGAGAAAGTACCTATATTTATAAGGAGTTCACAGGTTTTTAATATTTTCACTTCTTGATTTATAGGCAATCTGCCACTATAATGGAAAAGAGTACGCAGAAATTTGCGCATTGACGGGGAAGAAAAGCGGGCATGAAGCCGGATGAGAAGCAGATGCGGCAGATTTAGAGGGGCTTTTGAGTAACCGGATGTGGCAGATTCCGGATGTACAGTGATACAGAATGGAGAAAGTGTATGGATAATAAGGGAAACCAGAATAAAAATGGAAAAAATCCCCGCGGTCAGAATTATGCAGTGCTGATCATGACGATGCTGTTTACGCTTCTCTGTGTGGCGATGATGCACAACCTCTGGCAGGGCAGCCGCACGCACAAGATGCCGTACAGCGAGTTTAATCAGATGCTTAAGGATCACGAGGTAGAATCGGTTGTGATTGGCAATGGAAAGATTCAGATCACGCCGAAGGAAGATTCGAAGAAATATGGCGGCAGCCAGGGAAAATACGGAAATCTGGTAGGAATGGAGTACTACACGATTCCGATCAACGATCCGGATTTGGAAAAGAAGCTGGATGAAGCTGGTGTTACGACCTATGAACAGGCAGAAGTGGACGCGACAGGCAGTATTATCATGCTTCTGCTCGAGTGGGTGCTTCCGATTGCAGCGATGTTCGTCATTTTCAATATGATGATGAAGCGCATGGGCGGCGGAGGCGGCATCATGGGTGTCGGCAAGAGCAATGCCAAAGTATATGTACAGAAAGAAACCGGCGTTACGTTCAAGGATGTGGCAGGCGAGGATGAGGCGAAGGAGTCTCTGACGGAGATTGTTGATTTCCTGCATAACCCGGGAAAATATACGAAGATTGGTGCGAAACTGCCAAAGGGTGCGCTGTTAGTCGGACCGCCAGGAACCGGTAAAACACTTCTTGCCAAGGCAGTAGCTGGAGAGGCGAAGGTTCCGTTTTTCTCTCTGTCCGGTTCGGATTTTGTGGAAATGTTTGTCGGCGTCGGCGCATCCCGTGTGCGTGACCTGTTCAAGCAGGCGCAGCAGTCGGCTCCGTGTATCATTTTCATCGATGAGGTGGATGCGATCGGTAAAAGCCGAGATTCGCGTCTGGGCGGCAACGATGAACGTGAGCAGACGTTAAACCAGCTCCTTTCGGAGATGGATGGATTTGATTCCTCCAAGGGTCTTCTCGTCATGGCGGCGACGAACCGCCCGGAGATTCTGGATCCGGCGCTGCTTCGTCCGGGACGTTTTGACCGCCGGATTATCGTGGATAAGCCGGATTTAAAGGGGCGTGTGCAGATTTTAAAGGTACATTCCAAGGATGTAAAACTGGATGAGACGGTTGATTTCGAGGAGATCGCGCTGGCGACATCCGGCGCTGTAGGTGCGGATCTTGCCAATATGATGAACGAGGCGGCGATCACAGCCGTTAAGAATGGCAGGAAAGCCGTTTCCCAGAAGGATTTATTTGAGGCAGTTGAGCTGGTTCTGGTTGGCAAAGAAAAGAAAGACCGCATCCTGAGCCAGGAAGAGCGCCGGATTGTTTCGTATCATGAGGTTGGCCATGCGCTGGTCAGCGCCCTGCAGAAGGATTCGGAGCCGGTACAGAAGATCACGATTGTGCCGCGTACCATGGGTGCGCTCGGCTATGTCATGCAGGTGCCGGAGGAAGAGAAGTACTTAAATACTGAGAAGGAAATCCGCGCGATGCTGGTCGGATTTTTAGGCGGACGTGCGGCTGAGGAGATCGTTTTTGATACGGTAACGACAGGTGCGTCAAATGATATTGAAAAAGCAACCCGGATCGCGCGTGCGATGGTAACCCAGTATGGTATGTCCAAGAAGTTCGGTCTGATGGGACTGGAAAGCCAGGAAAATCAGTACCTGAACGGGAGAACCGTCCTGAATTGCAGTGATATGACAGCGGCAGAGATTGACAAGGAAGTCATGCATATTCTGAAGGTTTCTTATGAGGAGGCGAAACGCCTGCTGAGTGAAAACCGCGAGGCGCTTGATAAGATTGCGGCGTTCCTGATTGAGAAAGAGACGATCACCGGTAAAGAGTTCATGAAGATTTTCCATGAGGTAAAGGGAATCCCGGAGCTGGAGGAAAAGAAACAGGAAGGCGAGGACCGGATTGAGATGCCGGAGGCTGCGAAGACAGGCGATGAGGTTCAGCCGGTAAAGACTGCGGAGGAAACGAACGCGGAAAACTCACAGAATCAGCAGAAGCTGGAAGGAAAACCGGCGGATGAAGCACCGGCGGACGAAACACTGGAATCGGCAGAAGCTGTAGCAGCAGAGAGTCCAAATGAGGATGAGATGCGCGGGGGAAGCTCGTTCGACCGGAAATAAAAGTGATGTATAGCATAAAAGAAATATTTATACAGTAAATAGAACGGCTGTATTTCAGCAATGTGAATCCATATATTGAAAAATCTATGAGTTCTGTTTTGCTGAGATACAGCCGTTATTTATATAGGATTATATCAATTACTGGTACAGGCGGTTGTGCTCATATACCGGCTCGGAGGTCAGTTCGATGCCGAGACGTTTAAAGGTCTTGATATCAACCTCCGACAGCATGACGGAGGTGTGAACCTGGCAGCCGCGCAGTTTTTCGAGCTGTTCCAGGGCGATCTGTGCGTGTTTGTTGGTAGCGGCGCACATAGACAGCGCGATCAGAACTTCATCGGTGTGGAGACGCGGGTTGCGGCTTCCGAGGTACTCGACTTTCAGCTTCTGGATCGGCTCGATCGCGATCGGAGAGATCAGGTGCTCATCGTGCGGAATATTGCCAAGTACCTTGACAGCATTCAGAAGCAAGGCAGCGGAAGCGCCGAGCAGGTTGGTTGTCTTTCCGGTGGTGATGGTTCCGTCCGGAAGTTCGATGGCAGCAGCCGGAGCACCGGTTTCTTCGGCGCGTTTCAGGGCAGCCGGAACAACCTTGCGCATATCGGTGGTCAGTTTTGCCTGCTTCATCAGAAGTTCGATCTTATAAACTTCCTCTTTGCCGACATCCTCTTTGACAACGCGGTTTAATGCCTGATAGTAGCGGCGCAGGATTTCCTGACGGGATGCCTCGCAGCAGGCTTCGTCATCAATGATGCAGTTTCCTGCCATGTTGACGCCCATATCAGTCGGGGATTTGTACGGGTTCTCGCCGTAGATTCCCTCGAAAATAGCGCTCAGAACCGGGAAAATCTCGATGTCACGGTTGTAGTTGACCGTTGTTACTCCATAAGCCTCAAGATGGAACGGATCGATCATGTTGACATCGTTTAAGTCAGCGGTCGCTGCCTCGTATGCCAGGTTGACCGGGTGCTTTAACGGGATATTCCAGATCGGGAAGGTCTCAAATTTGGCATATCCAGCCTTGACGCCGCGTTTGTTCTCGTGGTAGAGCTGGGAAAGGCAGGTTGCCATTTTTCCGCTTCCCGGTCCCGGCGCGGTGACAACAACGAGTGGACGTTTTGTTTCAATGTAATCATTTTTACCATAACCTTCATCGCTGACGATCAGCGGAACATTGCCCGGATAACCGTCGATGGTGTAGTGGCGGTAAACCTTGATGCCCATGGATTCGAGCTTGTGTTTGAAGACATCCGCAGTGTTCTGCCCGGAATAGTGGGTAATTACAACGCTTCCAACATAGAGTCCCTTGTCGGTAAAGGACTGAATCAGACGGAGTACGTCTACGTCGTAAGTAATGCCGAGGTCGGAACGTACTTTGTTTTTCTCGATATCCGCAGCACTGATGACGATGACGATCTCCGCCTGATCCGCTAACTGCAGAAGCATCCGCAGCTTGCTGTCAGGTGCAAAGCCCGGAAGAACCCGGGATGCGTGGTAGTCATCGAACAGTTTTCCGCCAAATTCGAGGTAGAGCTTATCACCGAACTGGTTGATACGCTCACGGATATGTTCCGACTGCATTTTCAGGTATTTGTTGTTGTCAAAACCGATTTTCATCTAATCCTCCGTTCTTAGTTTCGTCCCGCACAGAATACCGGTATCGCGGTGGGGGCAGATGCCGGTTTCTATCTGGTGGGATGAAAATCATATGTTTGTATGGATGATTGCGCCGCCAGGTCACAGTCCATGTCCGGCACATACTGCCATTCGCAGTTGTTTATGTCGATGCTCTTTGTGTGAAATGAACGCAGCACAGCAGACCGCAAAGAATCACAATTAGTTCTATTATCCTACAAAAAAGTCTATTTGAGTAGAGGGAAAATAAAAAAAATTTAAAATCGGAAAAATGACGGATTTGGTTTTCGGAAATGTAATATTTTCTGGCGAAAATTTTTGTGTACGGGCGATGGGGATGGAGGAAAGAAAATCTGGATGTAAATTGATAAAAAACAGAAAAGGGCATACAAAATGTGATATAATGAGCGCAGAAGAAAAGAATGCGGCTGCGAAGCAGACATATTCTTTTCTTGCGCCATTAACGAACGAACAGCCATGCGAAGCAGGGCGGTGGAGCGCGATAGCGCGGGTTCGTGAGTGGACGGGTGAGAATATGTTCTTATGATATAATGAGCGCAAGTGAGCCAGAAAGCTGCTTGCAGATTTAAGGCGAACGGCGAATCGTGATATAATGTGAATACGTAGCGAGATGTTTTAAGGAGGTATCAGCATTCATGCGGGAAATTCCAAAGCCGGGCGAGCGGTACCGGCATTTTAAAAATAAAGAATATCAGATTCTGGCGGTGGCGACCCACTCGGAAACGGGGGAAAAGATGGTTGTCTATCAGGCGCTCTATGGAGAATATGGCGTCTGGGTTAGACCGCTTTCTATGTTTATGGAAGAGGTGGATCGGGTAAAATATCCGGAGGCGGCGCAGAGATACCGGTTTGAGCGGATTGCGGCGGGTCCGTGGGAAAATTCGAAACAGCAGGAAATAAGGACAACCAGAACGACTCATGTCGTAAATGAAGGTGTACGCCGTTCGAAAATGTCTGACGCAGCCACTCATTCCTGGGACATACCGCAGGAGGAACCGGAGCTGCATCCGCTTGTGGCAGAATTTCTGGATCAGGAAACGACCGAGGGCAGGCTGGAAGTGCTCCAGAGAATGAGCGGCAAGGTGGACAAGCGGGATCTCGACAGTCTCTGCTTCTGTCTGGATATGAATCCGGTCGGTGGAAGCGTGGAGGAAGAACTGGACGCGATCCGTCAGTGCATCCGGATGCAGCAGAGGTACGATGCACCGCGCCTGCGGTATGGAAAGTGAGCGTCTGTCTGGCAGAAGAGTCTGGGTAACTGTTCACGGGTAGGCACTTTTGGAACCGAAAGTGCCGTAAGAAAACGTGGTGGCAGCAGATTAGAAAACAGGATGGTTTGAGATGTTTCAAATAGAAGAAGAACTGAAAAAACTGCCGGGGCAGCCGGGTGTTTATATTATGCACGATGCGAAGGACGCGATCATCTATGTCGGCAAGGCGATCAGCCTAAAAAACCGAGTCCGTCAATATTTCCAGAGCAGCCGGGATAAGACGGCGAAGATCAAGCAGATGGTCTCGAAGATAGCACGTTTTGAGTATATCGTGACGGATTCGGAGCTGGAAGCGCTGGTGCTGGAGTGCAACCTGATCAAAGAGCACCGCCCACGCTACAATACGATGCTCAAGGATGACAAGACGTACCCGTACATCAAGGTGACGGCTTCGGAGGAGTACCCGCGGATCTTGTTTTCACGCCAGATGAAAAAGGATAAAAATAAGTATTTTGGTCCTTTTACGAGCGCGGGGGCAGTCAAAGACACAATCGAGCTGATTCGGAAGATATACCGGATCCGGGCGTGCAGCCGGAAGCTGCCGCAGGATATGGGAAAGGACCGTCCGTGCCTCTATTACCATATTCACCAGTGCGACGCGCCATGTCAGGGGTATATTTCACAGGCAGATTATCAGAAATCGGTGAAGCAGGCGGTCGGGTTTTTAAATGGACAGTATGAGCCGGTCATGAAATATCTGGAAGAAAAGATGAGGACGGCGTCCGAGACGATGGAGTTTGAGAAGGCGATTGAGTATCGGGATCTGCTTGACAGTGTCAGAAAGGTGGCGCAGAAGCAGAAGATTACGAGCCAGAGCATGGAAGATCGGGATATTATCGCGATGGCGAAGGATGAGCGCGATGCGGTTGTGCAGGTGTTCTTCGTGCGCGATGGCAAGCTTATTGGGCGGGAACATTTCCATATGAATCTGACCGGCTCGGAGAGCAAGGCAGAAATCTTAAACAGCTTTGTCAAACAGTTTTACGCGGGAACGCCGTTTGTGCCGCATGAGATCTGGGTGCAGGAGGAGTTAGAGGACGCGGAGGTTATCGCCAGCTTCCTGACGGCGCGCCGGGGACAGAAGGTGCGCTTTGTCGTGCCAAAGATGGGCGAGAAAGAGCGGCTGGTCGAGCTGGCGGAGAAGAATGCGAAGATGGTGCTCTCCCAGGATAAGGAGAAGATCAAGCGCGAGGAGCTCCGGACGATCGGGGCGATGAATCAGATTGGATCGTGGATCGGGCTTTCGGGAATCAAGCGGGTAGAAGCCTACGATATTTCCAATATCAGCGGTTTTGAGTCGGTCGGTTCGATGATTGTCTACGAAAATGGACGTCCGAAACGCAATGATTACCGCAAATTCCGTATCCGGACGGTTCAGGGACCGAACGACTACGCTTCGATGCGCGAGGTGCTGCTGCGGCGGTTTTCCCATGGCCTGGAGGAGACGAAGAAAATGCAAGCCGAGGGCGGCGATCTGGCGATGGGAAGTTTTACGCGTTTTCCAGATCTGCTGATGATGGATGGCGGACGCGGACAGGTTAATATTGCGCTGGAGGTATTAAGAGAGCTTCAGCTGGAAATTCCGGTCTGTGGCATGGTAAAGGATGATAACCACCGGACGAGGGGATTGTATTATCAGAATGTGGAAATTCCAATCGATCGCCATTCGGAAGGATTTCAGCTGATCACCCGGATTCAGGACGAGGCGCACCGGTTTGCGATCGAGTACCACCGGAGTCTCCGGGGCAAGGAGCAGGTGCGCTCCGTGCTGGATGATATCAAGGGCATCGGACCAGCGCGCCGTAAGTCTCTGATGCGGACGTTCAAGACAATCGAAGCAGTCCGGGAGGCGAGCGTGGAGGAGCTGGAAGCTGCGCCACAGATGAACCGGGCAGCCGCCGAGGCAGTCTATATATTTTTCCGTGATGACAAGCAGGGGAAGATGTGATAGGATGTAGACAATAGTAAAAATAAAAGGAGACAAAAGTATGGGTGGAGTGACGATTACAGAACTGATCGATAAGATGGGGCTTCGCAATATGACGCCGGAGCTGGAGACGGACAATGTTATGCTGGTGCATGCGGATGTGAACCGTCCGGCATTGCAGCTGACTGGATTTTTCGACCATTTTGACAAGGACCGTGTGCAGATCATCGGTTATGTGGAAAATGCGTACATCTCGACCCTGACTCCGCAGCGTCGCCGGGAAATGTTTGACAAACTGCTGTCTTCGGGTATACCATGTCTGGTATATAGCCGCGGCATGGCACCGGAGGAGGAAGTGCTGGAGCTGTGTAACCATTATGGGGTTCCGTGCATGGTATCGGAGAAGACGACTTCGGATCTGATGGCGGAGATCATCCGCTGGCTGAACGTCAAGATGGCGCCGATGATCAGCATTCACGGCGTACTGGTCGATGTATTTGGCGAGGGTGTCCTGATTATGGGCGAGAGCGGTATCGGCAAGAGTGAGGCAGCGCTGGAACTGATTAAGCGCGGTCACCGTCTCGTCAGCGATGATGTGGTCGAGATCCGTCGCGTCAGCGATGAAACCCTGATCGGTTCGGCACCGGATATTACCCGTCATTTCATCGAGCTTCGCGGTATCGGCATTATCGATGTCAAGACGCTGTTCGGTGTAGAGAGCGTAAAGGATACACAGTCGATTGACATGGTAATCAAGCTGGAAGAGTGGGATAAGGACAAGGAGTATGACCGCCTTGGCATGGAAGATCAGTATACCGAGTTCCTTGGCAACAAGATTGTATGCCATTCAATCCCGATCCGTCCGGGACGTAACCTGGCAATCATCGTAGAGTCGGCGGCAGTCAACTATCGTACCAAGAAGATGGGATATAATGCGGCGAAAGAACTGTACAAGCGGGTACAGGCGAACCTGGCAAGAAGAGATTAATGGAACGCTTCACGCAGTCTGATTCGTGTGATTTAGTGCGGAAATCCCGACCTGCAAGGGATGGAGCCGTTATGAAATGAATAAAGGAAAATAGATATGTCTAATTTTTATCAGAAACTTTGTGATGCCATCGGCGCTGCTTCCGTACGGGAGCAGGAGCCGATGAGCGCACATACGACCTTTCGGGCTGGTGGACCAGCCCGCTATTTTGTGACCCCGGAGGGCGAAAAAGAGCTGGCGGCGGTGCTGGCGGCGTGCCGGGAGGCAGAGAAAGCGTATTACATATTAGGAAATGGAAGCAATCTGCTTGTCAGTGATGCGGGCTATCCGGGCGTGATGATCCTTCTGGGAAGCCAGTTTACAGAGGTGGTCTGTCCGGAGGGCGAACCGGGCGTCTATGAGCTGGGCGCCGGTGTGCTGCTTTCGCGTGCCGCCAGGGAGGCGCAGAAAGATGGAATGACCGGATTTGAGTTTGCAGCCGGGATTCCTGGAACCGTGGGCGGCGCGGCGGTCATGAATGCGGGCGCTTACGGCGGAGAATTAAAGGATGTGCTGGAATCTGTGCGCGTGATGACGCCGGACGGCGAGGTAAAAGAGCTTAAAACGGAAGAACTGGATCTGGGTTACCGCCACAGCTGCATCCCGGAGCGCGGATATATCGTTTTATCGGCGCGGATCCGTCTGGAGAAAGGTGATCCGGAAGCGATCAGGGTGCGGATGGATGAACTGGCAGCCAAACGGCGGGAAAAACAGCCGCTGGAATATCCGAGTGCCGGAAGCACCTTTAAGCGCCCTGAGGGCTATTTCGCCGGAAAATTGATCGAAGATGCCGGACTTCGTGGCTATCAGGAGGGCGGCGCACAGGTGTCGGAGAAACACTGTGGTTTCGTTATCAACCGCGACCATGCGACGGCTTCGGACATCGCGGGGCTGTGTGGGACGGTGCAGAAGCGCGTGTATGAGCAGTTTGGGGTGAAACTGGAGACGGAAGTAAAGATGCTGGGCTTTTAAGATATTAAGATATATAGAGTATGGAAAAGGGAGGAACAATATGCGGCTTGTGATCGTAACCGGTATGTCGGGAGCCGGAAAGACGGCGGCACTGAAAATGCTGGAGGACATGGGATTTTACTGTGTTGACAATCTCCCGATCCCGCTGGTGGGAAAATTTGCGGAGCTGGTGCAGAGCAGCAGCGGGGAGGTAAGCTGTGCAGCGTTGGGAATCGATGTCCGCAGCGGCGACGAGCTGGCACAGCTGGAGGGAACACTGAATGACTGGAATAACATCCAGTTTCCGTATGAGATCCTGTTTCTGGATGCCAGCGATGAGGTGCTGATCAAGCGATATAAGGAAACGCGCCGTTCCCATCCGCTGGCAGGAAAAGAGCGGCTGGACCGCGGTATTGCGAAAGAGCGCCTGAAACTCGATTTCCTGAAAAAGCGGGCGGACTATATTCTGGACACCAGCACGCTTCTGACGCGGGAGCTCAAGGCGGAACTGGAACGGATTTTCATGGGGCGCGAGCGCTTTTCCAGCCTCTTTGTGACGATCTTAAGCTTTGGCTTTAAATATGGGATTCCGTCGGACGCGGATCTCGTGTTTGACGTCCGTTTTCTGCCGAATCCTTATTATGATGAGAATTTAAGAAGCCATACCGGCAATGAGAAGGCGGTGCAGGACTTTGTGCGCCGCGGCGGGACGGCAGACGTATTTTTGGATAAACTCTATGACATGATTGACTTCCTGTTTCCGTACTATGTAAAAGAAGGAAAGAATCAGCTTGTCATAGCAGTCGGATGTACCGGTGGAAAGCACCGTTCAGTTACGGTGGCGAACCGGCTCTATGAGCGCCTCAAGGAGCACTCGGAAATAGGGCTTAAACTGGAACATCGGGACATAGAGATGGATAACCGGACAAAAGGGTAAACGGAGGTAGAGGACTTTGTCATTTTCAGCCCGGGTAAAGGAAGAGCTGTCGCATCAGCTGAGCAAGGCGAGGCACTGCCAGATTGCAGAGCTGGCGGCGATTTTGAGCCTTTGCGGCAAGATTCATATCGATGAAGAGGATCATTTCAGCATACGGATCCACACGGAAAACGTAGCGGTTGCACGAAAATACTTTACATTATTGAAAAATACATTTAATATTAAGGCGGACATTTCGATCCGGCGCAATGCATTTTTAAAAAAGAGCCGTTCTTATACGCTTCTGGTGCGCGATCACGAAAATGCACTCCGGGTGCTGGAGGCGGTCAAGATGGTGGATGCGCAGGGAAATGTCGGGGAAAACCTTTCGGTGGTGCGGAATCTGGTGATTCAGAATGCGTGCTGCAAAAAGGCATTTATCCGGGGCGCTTTTCTGGCAGCCGGATCCTTAAGCGATCCGGAGAAATTTTATCATTTTGAGATCGTATGCGCGTCGCTTGAAAAGGCGGTGCAGCTTCAGAATGTGATTCTGACATTCGACATCGATGCGAAAATAGTTGTCAGAAAGAAGTATTATGTGGTATATATAAAAGAAGGCAGTCAGATTGTGGAACTTCTGGGGCTGATGGAAGCGCATGTGGCATTGATGGAGCTGGAAAATATCCGGATCCTGAAAGAAATGCGAAACAGCGTCAACCGTCAGGTCAACTGCGAGACTGCCAATATCAATAAGACTGTTTCGGCGGCAGTCAAGCAGCTTGCGGATATCACATATATCCGTGATACGGTCGGGCTGGATTACTTGCCGGAGCTTCTTTCAGAGGTAGCACAGGTCCGTCTGGAGATGCCGGATGCGACCTTGAAGGAATTGGGGGAGAATCTGAGCCATCCAGTTGGAAAATCGGGAGTCAATCACAGGCTCAGAAAGATAAGTGCAGTAGCTGAAAGTCTCCGCGAAGAGCGGGGCGAGTAAAGTTAGGTTATTGTTCACAGGCAGGAATTTCCCAGGTGGAAAATTCCGTGCGATACAGTAGTGGCAGCGGATTTTGCCGTTTTTTTCGAGCGGGGCTCGATGAGGAGGATATTATGACAAGTAAGGAAATCAGAATTGGTTTGAGTTCAGGTCTGGAGGCACGTCCTGCGGCGATGCTGGTGCAGGTGGCAAGCCAGTATGAGAGCAGCATCTATGTGGAAAGTGAAGAAAAACGCGTCAATGCAAAGAGCATCATGGGCATGATGACGCTGGGACTGGCAGAGGGCGCGCACGTAAAGGTAACGGCTGATGGCAGCGACGAGGAGAGTGCGATCGAGGGAATTGAGAAATATCTGAGCAATCAGTAGAAATCCAGATTTCTGACCGTTTTTCGGAAAGAGACAGGGACGTAACAGTTACACAAAACAAGAGCTTTGATAGATGAGGGGGTGTCGTTTCGCGGGAAACGGCAGTCCCTTAAAAGATCTGAATGGGAGGAAAAAGGTGGCATTTACACATCTGCATGTGCATACAGAGTACAGTCTGCTTGACGCATCGAGTAAAATAAAAGAACTGACCGCCCGGGCGAAGGAACTGGGGATGGACAGTCTGGCGATTACCGACCACGGCGTCATGTACGGCGTGATCGATTTTTACCGGGCAGCCAGGGAAAATGGGATCAAGCCGATCATCGGCTGTGAGATCTATGTGGCGCCCGGATCGCGTTTTGACCGGGAGGCGGGAAGCGGCGAGGATCGCTATTATCATATGATTCTGCTGGCGGAAAATAATACCGGCTATCAGAATCTGATGAAGATCGTCTCCAAGGGCTTTGTCGAGGGCTTTTAT
Source organism: Clostridium sp. AF02-29 (assembly GCF_934835585.1). Lineage (NCBI taxonomy): Bacteria > Bacillati > Bacillota > Clostridia > Eubacteriales > Clostridiaceae > Clostridium > Clostridium sp. AF02-29. The sequence continues at coordinate 36,756 of NZ_CAKVZK010000023.1, forward strand.
TATAAACCGCGTGTGGATGACGAGGTGCTGAGAACCTACCATGAAGGCATTATTGCACTCAGCGCGTGTCTGGCGGGCGAGATCCCGAGGTATTTGTCGAGAGGCATGTATGAGGAAGCGTGCAAGTCGGCGCAGAAATATCGTGATATCTTTGGACCGGACAATTTCTTTCTGGAATTGCAGGATCACGGCATCCCGGCGCAGCGGACGGTCAACCAGGGCTTGATGCGGATGAGTCAGGAACTGCAGATTCCGCTGGTGGCGACGAACGACTGCCACTATATTTATAAAGAAGATGTGGAATCGCACGATATTTTGCTCTGTATCCAGACGGGCAAAAAAGTCACGGACGAGAACCGGATGCGCTATGAGGGCGGGCAGTTCTATGTCAAATCCGAGGAGGAGATGCGTGCGCTGTTTCCGTATGCACAGGAAGCACTTGACAACACGCACAAGATCGCCGAGAGGTGCAATGTCGAGATCGAGTTTGGCGTGACGAAGCTGCCGCAGTATGATGTCCCGGACGGATATACGTCCTGGGAATATCTGCAGAAGCTCTGCGGGGAGGGCTTTCACAAGCGCTACCCGAACGACGATGGGACGCTGCGGGAGCGCCTGAGGTATGAGCTGGACGTTATCCATTCGATGGGATATGTCGATTATTTCCTGATTGTGTGGGATTTTATCCATTTTGCAAAATCAAACGGTATCATGGTCGGTCCGGGACGTGGTTCGGCGGCGGGCAGTATCGTCGCGTACAGTCTGGAGATCACGGACATCGACCCGATCCGCTATCAGCTGATTTTCGAGCGTTTCCTGAACCCGGAACGAGTTTCCATGCCCGATATCGACGTCGATTTCTGTTTCGAACGGCGTCAGGAGGTTATCGACTATGTCGTGCGGAAATACGGAAAAGACCGCGTCGTGCAGATTGTTACCTTCGGTACGCTGGCGGCAAAGGGGGTCGTCCGCGACGTGGGGCGCGCGCTCGATATGCCGTATGCACAGTGTGATGCGATCGCAAAAATGATTCCGGGTGATCTCGGCATGACGCTAGACAAGGCGCTCAAAGCCAGTCCGGATCTGCGTGAGGCGTATGAGTCGGATGATTCGGTCAAATATCTGATCGACATGAGTAAACGTCTGGAGGGGCTGCCGAGACATACCTCCATGCATGCGGCGGGCGTTGTCATCAGCCGTGCGGCGGTCGATGAGTATGTGCCGTTGTCCAGGGCATCTGACGGTTCGATCACGACCCAGTTTACGATGACGACGCTGGAAGAGCTGGGACTTCTGAAAATGGATTTCCTGGGTCTTAGAACCCTGACGGTTATCCAGAATGCGGTTCGCCTGGTGGAGAAAACGACCGGAAAACCGCTTGATATAGATAAGATCGATTACAACGATAAAAAAGTGCTGGATTCGATTGGAACCGGCAAAAATGACGGTGTGTTCCAGCTGGAGAGTTCCGGCATGAAAGGATTCATGAAAGAATTAAAGCCGGAAAACCTGGAGGATCTGATCGCCGGTATTTCCCTGTATCGTCCGGGTCCGATGGATTTCATTCCACGTTATCTGAAAGGCAAAAATGACAAGGCTTCGATTGTCTATGAGTGCCCGCAGTTAGAACCGATTCTGGCGCCGACCTATGGCTGTATCGTCTATCAGGAGCAGGTTATGCAGATCGTGCGCGATCTGGCTGGTTATACCTGGGGACGAAGCGACCTGGTGCGCCGTGCGATGGCAAAGAAAAAAGCGGCAGTCATGGAGAAAGAACGCCGGAATTTTGTCTACGGCAATGCACAAGAGGGCGTAAAGGGCTGTATTGCGAATGGGATCGACGAGAAGACGGCGAACCATATTTACGATGAGATGATCGATTTTGCGAAATACGCCTTCAACAAGTCGCACGCGGCGGCGTATGCGGTTGTCTCCTACCAGACGGCATATCTGAAATATTACCATCCGGTCGAATTCATGGCGGCGCTGATGACCTCGGTCAAGGATAATGTTACGAAGGTATCGGAATATATCATGAGCTGCCGTCAGATGGGTATGAAGATCATGCCGCCGGATATCAATGAGGGCGAGGGCGGCTTCTCTGTTTCGGACGGCGCGATCCGCTATGGTTTATCGGCGATCAAGAGTATCGGTCAGTCGGTGGTGGATGAGATTGTGCGGGAGCGGACCGAACATGGAAAATTCCGCTCGCTGGAAGATTTTATTGACCGGATGTCGGGCAGGGAAGTCAACAAACGCACATTGGAAAGCTTTATCAAATCCGGTGCGATGGACGGGCTGCCGGGAACCCGCAAGCAGAAAAGTATGGTCTGCGGTTCGATGGTCGATCAGAAGAATAAAGAGAAGAAAAATACGATGGAAGGGCAGATGTCACTCTTTGATTTTGCAGCGGAAGAGGACAAGAAGAGTTTTCAGATCACATTTCCGAATGTCGGAGAGTATTCGAGGGAAGAATATCTGGCATACGAGAAAGAAATGCTGGGCGTCTACGTCAGCGGGCATCCGCTGGAGGAATATATCGGCACCTGGGAGAAAAATGTGACGGCGAAGAGCTCCGATTTTGTTGTGGATGAGGAGACCGGTTCGGCGGTGGTTCACGACGGCACGTATGTGACGATCGGCGGAATGATCACCGAGAAAACGGTTAAGACGACCCGGAATAACAAGATGATGGCGTTCCTGACGGTGGAAGATCTGGCGGGAAGTGTGGAAGTGCTGGTATTCCCGAAGGATTATGAAAAACGGCGCGATATGCTGATAAAGGATGAAAAAGTCTTTATCCGCGGGCGCGCATCGGTCGGCGATGAGCCGGTCGGAAAACTGATCTGCGAGCAGATTATCCCATTTTCGCAGGTGCCGCGCGAGCTGTGGATTCAGTATGCGGACAAGGACTCGTATCTGGCGGGAGAGAAAGAACTTCTCGACCTCCTGAAAACAAGTGATGGAAATGACACCGTGATCATTTACCTGGGACGTGAGCGCGCGAAAAAGGTTCTGCCGCGCAACTGGAATGTGCGGGCAGGCGAGGCGCTGGTGACGACGCTCAGCGAGATGCTGGGAGAGAAGAACGTCAAGGTGGTGGAGAAGCCGCTGGGGAAGATTTCTTCATAAGTGTTAAAATTTGCATTGGACATTGGAAGCTTTGGTAACTGGGCACGTATGTGTGAACAGTAACGCGCTTTGGCGACATGTTAAAAAAATATCATAAAAAATCTTGAAATGACCTATAAAATGAATTACAATAAAATTGTTTGAAAATTGTGGTAGCACGCAGTGCAGAACAATTTGGTATCAGAAGGGTCAAAAGATTCGAAAATAAAACGGCTGGTTCACGGTTGGGGATGTGAAGCGGAAAGCCTTAGGACGGAGGAATAAGCGATGGCAAAAGAGGTTAAAACGATTGGTGTACTGACAAGCGGCGGCGATGCGCCGGGTATGAATGCAGCGATCCGTGCGGTGGTCCGGACGGCGATCAACAAGGGCATGAAGGTAAAAGGTATCATGCGTGGTTACGCTGGACTTTTGCAGGAAGAGATTGTGGACATGGACGGAACCAGCGTGGCAGATACGATTGGCCGTGGCGGTACGATCTTATACACAGCCCGCTGTCCGGAATTTATGACCGAGGAAGGTCAGAAGCGCGGCGCAGAAATCTGCCGCAAGCACAACATTGACGGTCTGGTCGTCATCGGCGGCGATGGTTCCTACCGCGGCGCCGGAAAGTTATCCGCGCTGGGAATCAATACGGTAGGTCTTCCGGGCACGATCGATCTGGATATTGCCTGCACCGATTATACGATCGGGTTTGATACCGCGATCAACACGGCGATGGAGGCGATCGATAAGGTAAGAGATACTTCCACCTCCCATGAGCGCTGCAGTATCATCGAGGTTATGGGACGCCACGCGGGATATATCGCCCTGTGGTGCGGTATCGCTAACGGCGCCGAGGATATTCTGCTTCCGGAGCGGTACGATGGCAATGAGCAGATGCTGATCAACCGCATCATCGATAACCGGAAACGCGGCAAGAGACATCATATTATCATTAATGCCGAGGGCATCGGACATTCCGCGTCGATGGCGAAGCGAATCGAGGCGGCAACCGGCATCGAGACACGTGCGACGATCCTTGGTTATATGCAGCGAGGCGGCGCGCCGACCTGTAAAGACCGCGTCTATGCGTCCATCATGGGCGCCAAGGCGGTGGAGCTGCTGGAAAAAGGAAAGACCAACCGCGTGGTAGCGTATAAGCACGGCGAGTTTCTGGATTTTGATATTCAGGAGGCGCTGAATATGAAGAAGGATATTCCGGAAGATCAGTATGAGATTAGTAAGCTGCTGATTCGTTAAGGAATTTGATGGCTGCTTGTGAGATGGGCTGGCATATGAACGGAGAACAGGCTTCTCAGGGATAAAGGGAGAGCCTGCTCTCCGTTCGTGCGTCAGCCCTGTTTGTGGGCAAGGGAAAATGAAACAGATGGAGGTGCAAGAAAATGGCAGAAATGCAGAATCCCAATACAGATGGGGACTCCACCGTGCTCTGCGGTGCGAATTCGTATGTGGAAAAATATTATCTGAATGAGCAGTTTTCGGGGCTGCCGGAGTCAATTAAGCAGGAATTGCAGATCATGTGTGTCATGTACACAGAGGACATCGGCGGTATTATTTTGCTGGAGTTTATGCCGGATGGCAGACTGCAGTTTAAGGTTGAGGCGGAGGAGAATGATTATCTCTTTGACGAGATCGGAAGCGCGCTTAAAATCAAGCAGTATCAGGCGGAGAAGCGTGAGCTGCTGGAATCGCTGGAGCTGTATTATAAGGTGAAGGTGCTGGGAATCCCGGCGGACGAACTGTTAGACGACGAGCAGATGGAACGGTATCAGGAAGATTAGAAATAAAATGAAGATTGGAAACGTAGAATTAAAAAATGCAATCGCCCTTGCGCCGATGGCAGGTGTGACGGATCTGCCGTTCCGTCTGCTCTGTAAGGAGCAGGGATGTGGTTTGATGTACACGGAGATGGTCAGCGCGAAGGCGCTTCTTTATAAGAATCGCAATACAAAGCCGTTATTAGAGACGCGGCCGGAAGAAGAGCCGGTTGCGGTGCAGCTGTTTGGCTCAGATCCGGAGATTATGAGCGAGATGGCGCTGCAGCTGGAGGAAGGACCGTATGCCATCATCGACGTCAACATGGGTTGTCCGGTGCCAAAAATTGTCAATAACGGCGAAGGTTCGGCACTGATGAAGGATCCGAAGCTGGCAGAGCAGATTTTGACGGCGATGGTAAAGAAACTTCATAAACCGGTTACGGTCAAATTCCGCAAGGGATTTAATGATTCGAATATCAATGCGGTTGAGTTTGCGAAGATGGCAGAGAGCTGCGGCGTGGCGGCGGTAGCCGTGCATGGACGGACGAGAGAGCAGTATTATTCCGGAAAGGCGGACTGGGACATTATCCGTCAGGTCAAAGAGGCGGTTTCAATCCCGGTCTGGGGAAACGGTGATGTATTTACACCGGAAGATGCCAAGAGAATGAAGGAAGAAACCGGCTGCGACGGCATCATGGTGGCGCGCGGCGCGAAAGGAAATCCATGGCTGTTTAAACGGATTCTCCACTATCTGGAAACCGGAGAACTTCTGCCGCCGCCGACTGCGGAGGAAGTAAAGAAGATGATTGTCCGCCATGGGACGCTTCAGACGGAATTTCGCGGCGAGGAGATCGCAATGCGGGAGATGCGTAAGCACGTGGCATGGTATACGGCAGGATTTCCACATTCGTCGGCGCTTCGCAATGATATAAACCAGGTGGAGACGCTGGAGGAGCTGGAACGGCTGGTGGATGAGAGAATTTAAGAGAAGGATGAATGTGTGGAATCAAAACGATGGTTGTGTTACATGGGTGGACGAAATCGGAAGGCACAGAAAAAGCACGAAAATGTAGGATTTTCCCTTGTTTTTAAAGCCATTATGGCACTTTGTGATTCTTGACATTACACTAAGAATCATGTATAATAGTGCGATGCAATTATTAGGGGATTCAATGATGAATCGATAGAAGGAAGGATAGCTGTCATGGCAGAAAAGAAGAACATTTTAACTTACACAGGATTGAAAAAGTATGAAGATGAACTTCATGATCTGAAAGTAAATAAACGCCAGGAGATCGCACAGAAGATCAAAGAGGCGAGAGAGCAGGGCGACCTGTCTGAGAACGCTGAGTATGATGCAGCAAAAGATGAACAGAGAGACATCGAGGCAAGAATCGTAGACCTTGAGAAACTGTTGAAAAACGCAGAGGTTGTTGTTGAGGATGAGATCGATCTGGATAAGATCAGCATCGGATGCCAGGTAAAGGTACTGGACGTCGAAGAGGATGAAGAGATGGAATTTAAGATCGTAGGTTCCACCGAGGCAAACAGCTTAGATGGTAAGATCTCCAACGAGTCTCCGGTTGGTCGTGCCCTGCTTGGCAAGAAAGCTGGCGAGACCGTAGACGTAGAGACACAGGCGGGCGTTATCCAGTACAAGATCCTGGACATCAGAAGAGTATCATAAGTGCGAACAGTAACAGGAATACGAAGGAGTAAGAAAAGATGGCAGATCAGAACAAGAAGAATCAGCAGGAACCGGATATCCATCAGCTGTTAAAGGTTCGTCGTGAGAAGCTGGCAGAACTTCAGAATGCAGGCAAGGATCCGTTCCAGATTACAAAATATAACCAGACCCATCATTCTCTTGAAGTGAAGAAGCTTTATGAAGAGCATGAGGCAGAGATTCTGGCAGGCAGAGCCCCGCTGAATACAGAGGGCATGGATGAGGCTCAGGCAAGAGAAGCACTGAATGCAGATTATAATGAGAGAAGAGCGATCATGGATGCACAGCCGATTCACGTATCCATCGCAGGACGTATGATGTTTAAGCGTGTCATGGGTAAAGCGTCCTTCTGCAATATCCGTGATTTACAGGGAACCATCCAGGTCTATGTGGCAAAAGATGCAATCGGCGAGGAGTCCTATGCAGACTTCAAGAAATCCGATATTGGTGATATCTACGGCGTAGAAGGATTTGCATTCCGTACCAAGACCGGTGAGATTTCCATCCATGCAGAGAAGATGACCCTGCTTTCTAAGAGCCTGCAGATTCTTCCGGAGAAATATCATGGTATTACCGATACGGATATGCGTTATCGCCAGAGATATGTGGATCTGATCATGAACGAAGATGTTAAGAAGACATTTATCAAACGTTCCCTGATCCTCAAAGAGATCCGTAACTTCCTTTCTGGAAGAGACTTTATGGAGGTAGAGACACCGACCCTGGTATCCAATGCCGGCGGTGCTGCTGCACGTCCATTTGAGACCCATTACAATGCACTGAATGAGGATGTTAAGCTCCGTATTTCCCTGGAACTGTATCTGAAGAGACTCATCGTAGGCGGACTTGAGAGAGTTTTCGAGATTGGCCGTGTATACCGCAACGAGGGCGTAGATACCCGTCACAATCCGGAGTTTACCCTGATGGAGTTATACCAGGCATATACCGATTATGAGGGCATGATGGAGCTGACCGAGAGCATGTTCCGTTATCTGGCTGAGAAAGTGTGCGGAAGCACAAAGATTTCCTACAACGGTATTGAGATTGATTTCGGTAAACCATTCGAGCGTCTGACCATGAACGATGCCATCAAGAAATATGCCGGCATTGATTTCGATGCGGTGGAAACCGATGAAGAAGCGAAACAGCTTGCAAAAGAGCATCACATCGAGTTTGAGAATCGTCATACTAAGGGCGATATCATCAACCTTTTCTTCGAGGAGTACTGTGAGAAAGAACTGATCCAGCCGACCTTTATCATGGATCATCCGCTTTCTATCTCCCCGCTGACCAAGAAGAAACCGTCCGATCCGAATAAGGTTGAGCGTTTTGAGCTCTTTATCAATACCTGGGAGATGTGTAACGCATACTCCGAGTTAAACGATCCGATTGATCAGAGAGAGCGTTTTGCACAGCAGGATGCTAATGCGGCAGCAGGCGATGATGAAGCACAGCATACAGATGAAGATTTCCTGAATGCACTGGAGATCGGTATGCCTCCGACAGGTGGTATCGGATACGGTATCGACCGTCTGGTTATGCTTCTGACCGACAGCCCGGCTATCCGTGACGTACTGCTGTTCCCGACGATGAAGTCACTGGATGCTGATAAGAAAGCTTCCAAGACTTCCGAAGC